>JBDLIR010000157.1:0-5297 GCA_039714815.1 Actinomycetota bacterium
CTCTCCCTCAGCTTGCTGGGGGAGATGTCGAGGAACGAGACAGAGGGGGCTCTTGAGGATGCCCCCTCCGACCTCGCTGCGCTCGGCCACCTCCCCCGACTTCGTCGAGGGAGGGAAGCAGCTTTCTTCTCTCCCTCAGCTTGCTGGGGGAGATGTCGAGGTACGAGACAGAGGGGGCTCTTGAGGAAGCCGTCAGAAATCGGAAGCCCCCTCCGACCTCGCTGCGCTCGGCCACCTCCCCCGACTTCGTCGAGGGAGGGAAGCGGGTATCGGAAGTCGGAATTCAGGAAGAAGCCGTCAGCGGAAGTGCCGTTCTCAAACTGAGTTCTGAGTTCCGTAAACCGCTCGCCCGGGAGGTGCTCAACCGGATGAACGGACGCCTTCGAGGAAGGTCGTGATCTCATCGATGAGGATGGGGCCGTGCGTGAGGGCGGGGTCGTTGTGGTCGGCCCCGTGAATGATGACGAACCGCTTCGGGCCGGGTGCTGCTTCGTAGAGTTCCCTGCTCTGGGCGATCGGGATGATCGTGTCTTGGGAGCCCGCGATCACAAGGGTCGGCACATCGATATCGCCGATCGTGTCGATGCTCGGGTAGCGGTCGCGCAGGAGAAGACCTGTTGGGAGATAGGGGTAGTGAGTCGCAGCCACGTCGGGGAGCGACGTGAACGGCGATCGCAGGACGAGCGCGGATGGGGGAGAGTCTTCGGCTATGGCAATCGCTACGGCGGCACCAAGAGACTCGCCAAAGTAGACGATCCTGTCTGCGTCGACATCGGACCGCGAACCGACGTACGTCGCGGCTGCCTTCGCATCGAGGAGGAGGCCATCTTCGGTTGGACTCCCTGGGTTGCCCCCGTAGCCGCGGTAGTCCACGAGGAGCACGCTGTATCCCTGCCCTGCGAGTGCCCGAGCGAGCGGTGCCCGGTCGGCACGGTTGCCTGCGTTGCCGTGGAACACCACGATCGTCGTGCCATCCGGGGTATCTGAAGCCGGGATCCACCATGCCGAAAGCGTCAGCCCGTCGTCAGTCGTGAAGGCCACGTCCTCGGAATCGAGTGAGACCGCCGAGACGTCACCAACGGCCTGAGTGGGGAAGTAGATCAGCCTGCGCTGTGCCGTCCAGAAGAGGCCGAACACGGCAACCAGCGCCGTCGCAACCACAGCGAGGATCGTCACGATGCGTCGCATCGCCGGCAGATTGCTACGGGGCACAGGCGGGTCACACGATCATCCATACCGTAAGGATGGCTGGTGTCTGCTCGCTGGCAAGGGATTTCGTGTCTCAGAGCGCCGATCGTGACCATGGCTCGATGTCGTGGTCGAGTTCCAGGATCCACGGTTGATAGGCCTCGTTGTGAGGAAGCGAAGACCCTGCACTCGCACGGGCTGGAACACTCTCATGCACGATCGGCGTGTCCGATCGGCTTGTGTCCCAGGTTCGCACCTCACGTCTGAACAGCTTCTTCATCCCTGACCCTCGTGAGTCGTGCATGAGGTCGGTCTCGCTCTGGGTGATCTCCACCTTGTGACGCGGGTAGATCCTCAGGCCTTTGGCCACCGCTTGATTCGTGAGCCAGACGAGAGCGATATCGGAGAGGCCATGCTCGATGTATCCGCCGCCAACATCGGTGTGCATACCGGTGAACCACACCTGGCGCACACTCTGGTAGTTGAGATGTTCGGTGTCCCACAGGACCGGGTGGAACGTCTTGCGCTCATCATCGATCGCAATCGCCTGGACGGCGGTCTCCACACTCGCGCACAATCGCAGATCATGGAAACGGTGCTTGAACAACGGGATCCGGTCGAGGGCGACAGATGCCGGTGTCCAGGGCAGTCCGAGCGCAGCAACCGTGTCGTAGCAGCCGAGGAACCTGATCCTGGCCCACATCGTGTGGTGTCTTCCCACGAACGCCTTCGCACGTTCGTCGAGCGTCTCCGTCGGACGCTTCTTGTAGATGCCGTATGCCTTCTTGATGAGGTCCGGCCGTGACCTTGGGAGAATCCCGAAGTGGTGAATGAACGACGAGAGGCTGCGCACCGTTGCTGCTCCACGGCTGAAGCCAACGAGATAGATGTGGTCGTCTGCCTGGAAGTTCTCGACGAGAAATCTGTACGCCTCACGAATGTTGCGTGAGATCCCCATCCCGCCCGCATTGCCGGTCAGTTTGCGCAATCCGGTCCCGACGCCAGGGTCGTAGAACACGACCTGGTCCTCCGTGCGGTCCTCGAGCATGTTGAAGAGGCGGTAGACGTTCGTGTTCCTGCCCTCGGTCTTGCCACCTTCCTGCCCGGTGCCATCGGACAGAATGACTATGTTCTTCCCCACACGGAACCCTCCCCACCCGCTCGAGCGACTCGACGGATTCAACGTAGCCAGCGTGAACCGACGCTGCAAGTCCCGTCGTCTGCGGTTCTTGTCTCGCGCTCACCACTTGAAACCAGGCGCCGTCGCTGTCTCCGTCACCCGAATCCGAGTGTTCTCCCCACGGATTCCGGCGCCATGACCACGAGTTGGGCTCGCGGCCGGGACATGCCGATGTAGGCGAGGGACCTGTCACGATCCTTCTCGAGACGGCTGAGAATGACGACGGCCGCGGATGCTTCCAGGCCTTTATAACGATGGATCGTCTCGACTGCGACGCCGGTCGTTCGCTCGTCTACGGGTTCGAGCGGGTATCCGGCGAGCGTCATCCCGACCAGGCGGTCCTTCGTCTCACGCCTCTGGGTGAGGATCACGACTTCATCGGTTGCCAGGTTGCCTTCGTTCACCAGCGTGTGCAGCACACCCCGCAGCGCCTTGTCGATTCCCTCCGGCGACTCAACGGGCACGAACCTCGGTTCGGGACCGTCCGTACCCAGCGCCGGAAGGTCATCGCCGTAGATGCGGGCGACGATCGATGCGATCTGGTTCGTATTGCGACAGTTCGTGTCGAGGCTGTACTCCACCGCATCGATCGGAGGCTCCCAGCCCTCCCGGTAGATCGCCTGGTGCGGGTCTGCGAACACGAGGAACAGACCCTCGGCGGGTTCCTCCAGTGCGCCTTCGAGCGCCATGAACCACGAGTCGTCGAAATCCTGACCCTCATCGATGATGACCGCATCCGCGGCGAAGTCCCCGACCGCGAAGGCCTCCAGGAGGAGCTCACCGACGGGGTCATCCCAGAAGCCGTCGGGGGCATCGTCTGGGAAGTCCAGGCCGGCATCCGTGATCCACTCGTGAGCGAGGTGGTGGAAGGAACCTGCCGTCACGAGGTCGTTGTCTGCGAACTCCGCAGCGAGTGCATCCCCCAACGGGCGGTTGAAACAGGTGACCACGACCCGGAAGCCGTCGGCGGACAGTCGTCTCGCCCGTTCCTCAGCCAGGACCGTCTTGCCGGTTCCGGCCCCGCCGTACACGAGCACGCGGCGTGCCCTGGTCAGTCCCGCGAGTGCCCGGCGTTGCATCTCGGTCAGTGCAACCTGGCGTGCCTTCACCTCCGCCACGTCATCGGCAAGCGTGTGGCGGATCGTGACCGTCGGTGCGAGTCGGTCTGTGATCGCTTCGATCGACTGCTCATCGATCGCCTTGTGCAGGTTCCAGTGGTTCACGACATCGTTGATCGCAGCAGCGGTGCGTATCAGGTCGGTGCGGTCGAGCACGAGCGCGTCCGGGGCCTCAGCCGAGAGGTCACCGCTCACGGTCACCTTCGGGAACCAGACCGCATGGCCGGCCGCAAGCCTCGGAAGTTCGGGTATCGCATCACGCAGGTACTTCACGAGCGCATGTTTGGATGACACGGCCTGCTCGAACGGGTCGATCGGGAACAGGCCACTCTTGTTGGAGGTGAACCATTCGCCGTCCTTGATCGTGACAGATCCACCCTTGGCTTCGATCACGATGAGCCCGTGGCCGGGATGCAGGAGAACGAAGTCCGCTTCGCCGTCACCCTGTCTGCCGTTGCGTCTGGACTGCCAGGCAACCGAATGGAACACACGCCACGGGTCGGGGAGTTGCTCGAGGGCGAGATACACCGGACGCTCCGAAGCGGACACATCCTCGGGCAGCCGCTGCGGATACATTCTGGCCATGGCCCCATGATGGCACCTCGTGGTGGTGTTGCAACGACGAGCCAGGAGGCCCTGTCCTTCGATTCGGCCGTTCTAGATGAGAGCGAACTGCTCGTCGGTCGGCTCGGCTCAGCAGTACCACGGCTCGGTGAGATACGGGATCGCTGCGAGCGGTTCCACATCGGCGGTGCGAGGATCGACAAGAGGAGCGGCCTCGACGCCGCGAGCCGCATGAGCTGTGTCCCAGACGGCGTTGAACGTCTCGATATGGCCCAAACCCGCCTTCTGGCATCGCTGAACGGCTTCCACGACATCCTCAAAGAGCCTGTCGACGGCCGGATCGGGATGCTTCCACGGATGTGCCAGCTCCACCTCGTCGAATGGAGCGACAAGGTCGCAGACCTCGTCGAGTTCGAGCAACTTGCTGTTCGCCGGCACGAGCAGACGTATCGCATATTGCACAGATGACATGGCACTGACCAGGTTGAGACGCGCCAGCGTCGCAAGAAAGTCGATGTAGCCGTCAGGGGTCGTCCACGGAGTGAACGTGACGAACGTCGGGTTCAGCGCCAGGTCGAAGTCACGGAGTGTGTCGATAACCGCTTCGAGGTCGTCGTAGGTGTGGCTCTTGTCGAACCTGGCCAGGATCTCGTCATCGAACGATTCGATGGCGCTCGTAACCAGCACACAGCCCGTTGCCTTCAACCCGGGGAGAAGGTCCGCGTGCTTCCTCAGATGCTCGACCTTGATCGTGACGTCGTACGTGAGCGATGGGAACTCGTCATGCATCTGTCGCACAACACGAAGGGCGTGTTGCGGGCCGTTGAAGAAATCGGGATCACCGAACGTGATGTGTTGAGCGCCCGCTGCGACCTGGCGACGCACATCCTCGAGGACGACGTCTGGCTGCACGACGACGAACCTTCCGTTGTACACAGGCACGACGGGGCAATGCCTGCACAGGTGACGACACCCCCGTGATGCCTCGGTGTAGCCGGTGATACGGGCATCGTTTGGAGACATCTGGAGCCTGGCGTACGAATCAAGCCCGGGAAGCCCGGCACGGTCGGGTACGAGGAAGTCCTGGCGGCGGAGTGAGATCGTCGGTAACGGTTGTTCGAACGGATCGTGGCCTTTCGCCATCACCTGGCGATACACGCCGGTTACTCCCTCCTCGAACTCGCCGCCGATCACGCTGTCGGCGCCCAGCTCCCTCAGATACGATTCGTTCATCGGTGCGTACAACC
>JBDLIR010000158.1:0-5280 GCA_039714815.1 Actinomycetota bacterium
GCTGATCATGCTGTGGGTGTTCACCTTGACCGATCTCGCCCACAGAAGAGATGTCTCAGGCGTTGCCAAGGGGTTCTGGGCTGTGGCGATCGTGCTGCTCCCCCTGATCGGGATGCTGATCTACTTCATCACCCGACCAGAAGACGACATCGCCATCGGAGGCCTCGATGTCGTGGCGGGTTCCGCCGGTCCCCTCGAGATCACGGACGGCGATATCGCGGAACTCGAGAAGCTGGGGAAGTTGAAGGATGATGGCGCCATAACCGACGAGGAGTTCTCGAAGATGAAGGCGAGGATCCTGGACTGATGGACAACGGAATCGAAGCGACGGCACGCACGCTTCTGTGGATCGCCCTCACCGTTCCGCTCGCCCTGTTGTGGGTTGCTGTATTCGTCGACCTCTTCCGCAGAAAGGACCTCAGATTCACCAGAAAGGCGATGTGGGGAGCGATCGTGGTCTTTACCATCCACATCGGGGTGCTGGTGTACTTCATCCTCCGTCCGATTCCACCTCCGCACGGCAAGCGTGCACGCGACACACAAGACCGGGCCTCAGCGATCGTGGAGAGTATGGAACAACTCCACACGCAACACGCCGCAGGCGACATCTCAGACGATGCCTACCTCGGCGCAAAGCGCGAACTCCTGGGTCTCGGGGAACCCCGCTCGTAGAAGAGCGTGGCAGACGGCGAGGGTTCTTGACAACGATCCATCGTCATCATTTTTCGGGACACATTGTGATTCCTACTGGACTGTGCGCTGTCCAAGACGTACGATTGCGGGGTAGGCATCAAGCGATATGCTTCCCCCTGTGTATCCACGCTCGAATCAATGTGGTGGGTTGATTCACCGGACTCCCGGACACTGCGATCCGCTCCGCGACGCGATTCACAGCACGCACCTACTCGATCCGCCCAGGGAGGTGATGCCTGTCGCATGAACCTCTGATCAACGACACGAAGGGGCATTCAGTCTCGGGTGGACCGTGTCTGTGAATTGATCACACCTGGGTGTCCCATACGATGGGAGAATGAGATGAGAGGAAGGTTACGAAAGAGCCTGATTCTGCTCGCGGTGCTTGCGCTGGCACTTACGGCCACACCAACCGCAGGAGCACAGACTCTTGAAGACGACATAGAAGTTTCCGTTGAGGCCGGCCTGCACTGGCTGGCAGGTCAGCAAAATCTGGATGGATCGTTCGGCACATTCGAGACCTTCGGCCACACAGGCCTTGCAATCCTCAAATTCGAGGACAGGGCAATGGACCTCGGGGTGGATCCGCTCAGCCCCGAATACGAGTATTCCCCGCTGGTCCAGGCGGGCCTCGACTATCTCGAGGCGAACGCCACCTCCGTCGCGGAGGGCATCCATTGGGGCTGCTGCGGTCACGAGGTGTACAGCACCGGGATCGCGATGATGGCGCTCGCAGCCAGCGGGCACCCTGAGTTGTACGGGACCATGCTCCAGGGCGCTGTCGACTGGGTGGTCTGGGCACAGGCAGACCCCGACTGCGGTATTCACCGTGGCGGATGGCGTTACGCCCCGAACTCGTGCACGTCCGACAACTCGAACGCAGGCTATGCCACCCTCGGGTTGGGTTTCGCCTCGGCTGCCCCGCCGTTCGGGTTCGGCCTGACCATCCCGACGGCCACCCTCGACGAACTCAGTCTCTGGATCGACGTGATCCAGGATCCGGTCGACGGTGATCCGTGGGACGGCGGGTCCCACTACGACCCGGATTGGGCAGGCTGGGTGAACATCCTCAAGACGGGCAACCTGCTCTATGAGATGGGTCTCGTCGGGGACACCGCCGACACGCCACGGGTGCAGGACGCGGTCGACTACATCGAACGCCACTGGACCGACCCGGGATTCTGTGAGGTCGGTTGGGAGAACCACCGTCAAGCGATGTTCACGATGATGAAGGGCCTCGAATCGCTCGGGATCGAATTTCTCGACCTCGACGACGATGGGGTCGCGGAAACCGAGTGGTTCCCGATCGTCGCCCAGCATCTGATCGACACCCAGAACGCCGACGGCTCCTGGCCGGATGACTGCTGGGGAGGCCAGATCCTCTCGACGTCGTGGGCGCTCTTGACCCTCGAGAAGGCAGTGCCGTCATTCGAGATCGAGGTACCTGTGGACGTTCATCCGACCTCCTGCCTGAACCCGTTCAATGTTGGACAGGGCGGCGTGACGCCGGTGGCGGTCCTCGGTACCGCAGACTTCGATGTGACGCAGATCGATCCGGCGAGCGTCGTGCTCGAAGGCGTTGCTCCACTGCGCTGGGCGTATGAGGATGTGGCGACACCGTTCGAGCCGTTCATCGGCAGGGTCGACGCGTACGATTGCACCACCGAAGGACCCGACGGCTTCCTGGATCTCTCACTGAAGTACAAGAGCCAGGAGTTGGCGCTCGCCATCGGTGACGTCGAAGATGGAGACGTACTGGTACTGACACTGACAGGCGCTCTGCTGGAGGAGTTCGGAGGGACGCCGATCATCGGGGAGGACGTGATCGTCATCCTGAAGAAGTAGTCCAAGAACCTATCGACACACGAGGGACCGGGCACATGCTCGGTCCCTCCCCAACGGTTCTGGCGTCCGGTGCGTCCATATATCAACGCACCGGACGCCAGAACCGCGTGAGCGGAGAGATCACGCGGTGCCCGGGGTGGGACTCGAACCCACACACCCTCTCGGGTAGCGGATTTTAAGTCCGCCGCGTCTGCCGATTCCGCCACCCGGGCACGGTGGGCTGAGCGTACTATCTCCGCGAGTGTGCTCAACACTTCCGGAATGTTTACTCTTGCGGTAATCGAAATAGGAGCCTGTCGGTGAAAGTCTTTCCCCCGGAGAAGATCCGCAATGTCGCCCTGGTCGGCCACTCAGGTGCCGGCAAGACGACCCTCGCTGAGGCTCTGCTGTACAGAGCAGGGACGATCGGACGGATCGGGACCGTCGAATCTGGTTCGACCGTGACCGACTCCGACCCCGAAGAGCGAGACCGGCAGATGTCCATCACGATGGGGATGGCACCATTCGAGTGGCGTGGTCACAAGATCAACCTCATCGATACCCCGGGATACGCTGACTTCGCAGGAGACGTGCACGCCGCCTTGCGAGTGACCGACCTCGCGGTTTTCGTGATCAGCGCCGTGGACGGCGTCGAAGTACAGACCGAGTACGCCTGGCGCATAGCCGAAGAGCTCGGTGTGCCTCGCATGATCTTCATCAACAAACTCGACAAGGAACGAGCCTCGTTCGAGAACACCCTGCGCGACCTCAGGGAACGATTCGGTGCAGGCATCGCACCGATCGAGATCCCGATCGGCAAGGAAGAAGCTTTCCATGGCATCATCGGCTTGTTCCGCGACAGGGCGTACATCTACGACTCCGGCCATGCCGAGGTCGTCGAGATACCCGAGGAACTCGCCGATCGCGAACACGAAGTCCATGACAACCTCGTAGAGGGCATCGTTGTCGCGGATGACGACCTCCTCGAGCAGTACCTCGAAGGGAACGTCCCAACCGTCGCCGAGCTCGAAGGGACGATGGCCAAGGGCGTCGCGGCCGCAACCGTATTCCCCGTCGTCTGCGGGTCCGCAACGGGGCCGATCGCCGTCGACAGGCTCGCAGACTTCATCGTGGAACTCGGACCGTCGCCCCAGGACCGCCCCACAACGACGGTCCACGTGGGAGACGGGGAGATCGAGATCGAAAAGGACCCGAAGGGCGACCCGCTCGCCTTCGTGTTCAAGACCCTCGCTGACCCGTATGTCGGTCAGATCTCGCTGTTGAAGGTCCTCTCGGGAACACTGACCCCCGAGACCAACCTCACGAACGGAAGATCAGGCCAGGACGAGCGTCTTGCGAAGATCGCAACGATGTTCGGCAACGAAACGACCCTCGTGAACGGAGCGCCTGCAGGCGATATCGTCGCTGCGGCCAAGCTCATCGACACGAAGACCGGTGACACGCTCGCTCCCAAGAACAAGCCTGTGAAGGTGCCTGAGATCGATCGCCCTCAACCCGTGTTGTCCACGGCGATCGTGGCGAGCACGCAGTCAGACGATGACAAGCTCTCCACCTCCCTCCAACGCATCCTCGAAGAGGATGCATCACTCGCCGTGGATCACAACGACGAGACCCATCAGACGTTGCTCTCGGGCCTCGGGGAGACACACCTCCAGATCACGCTCGAGAAGCTCAAGCGCAAGTTCGGGGTTTCTGTCGACCAGGTGCCGGTCAAGGTCGCCTACCGTGAAACGGTGACTCGCAGGGCGGAGGCTGAAGGGAAACACAAGAAACAGTCCGGCGGCCACGGCCAGTACGGTGTGTGTCACTTGATCATCGGGCCACGAGACCGCGGCACAGGATTCGAGTTCATCGACAAGGTCAAGGGTGGAGCGATACCTCGCAACTACATACCTGCTGTGGAGAAGGGCATCATCGAGACCATGAACGGCGGCGGCGCTTGGGGTTACCCGGTCGTCGACGTCGAGGTGACCGTCGACGATGGCAAGTACCACAGCGTCGACTCTTCAGAGATGGCATTCAAGCTCGCGGCGCGCGCAGGCTTCCGTGACGCCTTCGGCGACGCTCGCCCGATCGTGCTGGAACCTGTGTCAAGCGTTTCGATCACCGTCCCGACGCACTATCAGGGAGACGTCATGGGCGACATCGCCTCGAGGAGGGGCGCTGTCCAGGGAACATCGACCAACTCGGACGGCACCCAGACCATCCACGCCGATGTCCCGTCAAGCGAGATCATGAGGTACGCGATCGACCTGCGCTCGATCACGCAGGGTTGGGGCCGGTTCACCGCTGAGATGAGCCGGTATCAGGAGCTCCCGACCCAGCTCGTCGCCAAGGCGATGGCTGCCGCTAAGGAGTAGCACCCTCGAACGCGAGTCCGTCGAGAAGGCCCCGCTCCGAGACGGTCACGGTTTCAGTACCGCAATGCATGAGGGCGCGCTCGACGGCGATAGCACCCGCAAGGATCACCCGCGCCCGTGCGGGATCGAGCGAAGGGATCAACGCGGTTTCGGCGACCGACAGCTTCGAAAGCCACTCGACAAGCGAGGACACGACGCTGATGTCGAGCGTCGAGCCGTTCACCACGTCAGAATCGTACGTATCGAGGCCGAGAGCCATCGCAGACAGACTGGTGAAGGTGCCAGCGACACCGATCGCGGTCTCGGGGCGACCACATACGTCAACGGGGGCGAACGCAGCATCAGCCTCTGACCGTGCGTGACTGACCTGTCCCTCCGTGGC
>JBDLIR010000159.1:0-5278 GCA_039714815.1 Actinomycetota bacterium
CGCGGTGACCGCAAGGACCTGCCCGCTCGGGGGCTGCGTGGCTGTTGCCCATGCAAGCGTCCCCGGCCCAATGGCGGTGGCGGGAGCCACAGTCGCAGACGGAGTCGCGGGTGAGGTCACAACAACCGTTGATGTCGTTGATGCTGCGGTGGTCGATGTCTCGATGCTCTTGTCCGCCGTGCTGTCGTCCTGGGCGCATGCAGCAATGACAAGAATCACCAGAGTCGTGGCAAGAAGTGATCGGCGCAACATGGGTGCACCTCCTTGTGCTCCCCGCCCTCACCGACCAGGAGACGCCGTGCGCCTCCTCCACCTTCCATCATATCCCCCACGCAGCGACGGTCTACGTCCAATCCGGAGGAGCGAACACGTGCCGTTTTGCACGCGTGGATCAGTGGACTGTGAAGTGCTTGACGCTGGTCTCTCGGTCGACGAGGAATTTGTCGTCCTCGGGATAGAACACCGCCTGCTCGATGTCATCTCCCGCAAAGGCGACGATTGATTCGCTGCTATCCCAGAAGCTGATCGTCAAGAACTCTGTGCGGTCGCCGTCCGGTCGGCTGATCAGGTACGCGCCCTTGTTGCCCGGGGTTGCTTTGTACTCAACGATGCCTGTGCCAAGGATGTACTCGGCGTAGGCCTCGGTGTCTTCACGACGAGTCCAACCTCGCCAAGTTCGCGCGATCATTCAGCTTCTCCAGGTGATTCGGTTGGCCTGACACTACCTGCGGCGTAGGCGTCCCAAGTATGGACACGAGCCATGGGTGCCGCTATGTCGCGGACTGGCATATCGAATATCGATAGGCTACGATCATATCGATATTCGATATGATGGAACGGGGGCTTCGATGAATAGGTCAGCAGTCGTGGATCTGACAAGGGTCGTTCTGATTGTCGGGATGGCTGCGGAATTGATCCTGGCTGTGAGTTTCCTCCTGGGGCCAAACGGTGTCGGAATAGCCCTACCGGATCTTGGCGGGTGGATTCCAGAAGAAGGCCTGTCTGACATCCATGCAGAAGGTGTCCTAGCGGAACCCCCAGTCGTGGTTGTGGATCTCGCATGGGAGAGCACCACCAATGGCGCAACCGACATATCGACGGGTCTTCCTGCCGTGGAACTCTCTGGACCGTATACGGCAGTCGTCAACGTATTGAACCCATCCAGAGGGGAACAGATTGCCTATGTGACGATTCGCAGCCTCACAGCCGTCCTGGCTGCGGTCGTCCTCTGGGTGCTACTGAGAATCGTGTCGTCTGTCCGGACAGAATCACCGTTCACTGCCATCAACGCGAAACGGATCTGGACCCTTGCTGGCCTCATTGCCATCGGCGGAACTCTTTCCGGCGCTGCGAACGCCCTGCTGAACAACACTCTCATTCAGAACTCGGCTGCCGCTGACGCTTTCATCTCGCAAGCAACGCTTCCTTTCGCGCCGCTGATCGCTGGCCTTCTCCTGGCAGTCCTCTCCATCACGTGGAACAGAGGACTTGCGCTCGAGGAGGACACGGAAGGCCTGATCTGATGGTCCCTGACGACACCCAGCACCGTGTTGTCTGCCATCTCGACAAGCTCCTTGCCGAAAACGACATGACCCTGGTTGAACTGTCCAGGCTCGCTGGAATCACGGTCGCCAACCTCTCCGTACTGAAGAACGATCGAGCCAAGGCCATCCGATTCTCAACTCTCACTACCGTCTGCGATGCCCTCAACGCCCAGCCAGGCGATCTCTTCAGCGTCGATACCCAGAACCCTGAAACAGCCCCTACCCCCGCCCCATAACCGGCAGGAGATGCGTGCGGTCTGCGCGACACAAGTGCCGCTATGTACGGGCAGACGCCAGGTATCACGTGCAGACCAACGGCCAACTACAGCCTCTGTATGCGACCTCTAAAGTGCACTCCTGTAGTTTGCATGCTGCAGTTTACAGTATTAAGGTGCCGCACCCAACCAAGGAATGATCGTCATGCTTCGGATAATCCCCCAACCCTTACGGATGTGGCTTGGCCTCGCCGTCGTCCTCTCGCTCGTACTGGCGGCGTGCTCAAGCACCGCCTCCGAGACGACGCCTGTGTCTGTCGTGGTACCTGGCACCGAACAGTGGACCGACACCGGCATCGACCTCAGCGTCGACGACACCGTGTTGATCGAAGCCGACGGTGAAGTTACGCCGTCGACGCCAAATGTTCCGTTCTATGGTCCCGACGGCGTGCACGACCAACCGAGTGCGCGGCAGTTCAACATAGATGGGCTCGAGGATGCGAACCACGCCGGATTGATCGGGCGGTTCGGCGAGGCCGGGGCACCGTTCCAGGTCGGCAGCGAACTCCGGTTCGAAGCCGACACGGAGGGGCGCCTTTTCCTTGGGATCAACGACACCGGCGTCGGAAACAACGCTGGGGAGTTCACCGCCACCATTACCGTGGACCCGTAGCAATCAGCCGAACTACGAAGGTCCGGAGACCACTTTGGAGCTTGCCGAGCACATCGAAGCTGTCCGACACGAGGGCTCCCTCTTTGCCGAGGCGGCTCGCGGTTCCGGCTTGGACGCCGCGGTCCCGGGCTGTCCCGGCTGGGATATTCGGGAATTGGTTCGACACCTCGCCAGTGTTCACCTATGGGCTGCTGCACACGTCTCGAACCGAGCAACCGAATGGCGAGACCACGGACCTAAGGAACTCACTGAGTACTGGCCAGAGCTGGCTTCGGTCTGGCCGGATGATGGCGACCTTGTCGACTGGTATCTCGAGACAAACGAGAACCTCGTCCGAGAACTGACCACAGCTCCCCCCGACCACGAGTGCCTTGCCTTCCTGCCAGCGCCCACTCCCGTCGCCATGTGGGCAAGACGCCAAGCTCACGAAACGGCCATCCACCGGTTCGATGCCGAGAGCCCCTCCAAGAGCACAACTACCTATGACCCAACGTTCGCAGCCGACGGCCTCGATGAGATCCTCATGCTCTTCGCACCACGCTGGGGCACCCCCACACAGCAAGCCAATGAGATGGTCGTCCGCCCCACCGACACCAACGACGCTTGGCACATCACCATGGGACCCGAGACCATCACAACACGCCACGGTGATGGCCCCGCAGATGTCACGCTCACCGGCACAGCGGCCGATCTCTTCCTCGCTGTGTGGAACCGAGGCGAGCCACCAATCAACGTGACCGGCAATCCCGGCCTCATGAAGACCTGGAACCAGAACTTCCAATTCGTCTGGGACTGAGACCCGCCCATATCCGAGCTTCGGTATGTTTGGGCCGCGGCGTCTCCAGGATCGGGAAGGGCGACCGAGGGACGGTCACGAGGCTGGCAGATCGTCTCATGTGTCTTTGGGGCTCACACGGAGGGTCATACCGTTGGTCCGATCCGCGCTACGGGACGTACTGCTCGAGGATCTCGGTGACCTCGCCCCCGTTGACATACAGCCAGAGAGGGCAGAAGTCGAAGGGGCACGACAGGTACCCCTCAGGCTCCAGGAGCCAGTCGGCGTATGCCATCGGATCATGAGCGGTCGACGACGCGTTGATGTGATGCACGATCGCTCCCGTCGCCACAGGGACCGTTCGTAGCGTTGGATTCTGGTTGACGACGTAGTAGTCGTTCTCCGCCGTTTCGCCGTAGGTGGCGGCGATCTCCCACGCAAGGTCGCCGAAGTACCAGCATGCAAGATCGAACTGCAGGGAGGTCGCGTTGCCGGCGGTTGCGTAGCCGAACCACACTCCCGAGGGCAGCGCGCCCGAACCCGGGGAGCACCCCGATCCGGATGCGCCGTCGGAGGAAAGCGACTCAGGCGGATAGAGGGAATCCGCGGTGGCGAAGTAGATCGTTGTCGTGGTGGTCGCTGGCACCGTCGTCGTCACCGGAACCGTGGTGCTCACCTCCGGGGCGGTCGTCGTGGTCGGCGGCACCGTCGTCGTCGCGGCAATCGTGGTTTCGACGTGCACGATTGAGGTCGTTGCCCCTTCGGGTATGTGTGTTGTCGACTCCTCGGACGGACCGGTCACCAGGGAGCAGCCACCAAGAGCCGTCACCGCCGCCGCCAATACCGCAAGACCCTTCCAACTCAACACAGCCGACCCCCGTTCTAGTCACGGTCACCACGTCGCATCGTCTCACGGATACCCTTCTACCGTCTACCGCCTACCGACTCCAGGAGCTGACGTGATCCGAATCTCGCCCGATGACCCCGTGTTCGACGCAGCCGACTCGGATCCGTCCGTGTCACCGGCCGAAGACTTCTACCGGTTCGCGAACGGCGGCTGGCTCGACACGAACCCGGTACCGCCCGAATACGGATCGTGGGGTTCGGCGCACGAGCTCCACGTCAGGAACGAGGCGATACTCCACGATCTGCTCGAGGGCGCTGCTGAGGCGCATGGATCTGTCGGCTCCATCGAACGCACCGTCGGCGACTACTTCCTCGCTGGCATGGACACGGTGCGAATCGAGGCTCTCGGCCTGTCGCCGATCCAGGGTTGGCTCGATCGCATCGATGCGATCTCCTCCATCGATGACGTTCGCGATCTGGTTGTCGATCTGCACCGTTCCGGGATCGGTTCCTTGTTCTCGGTCGGCGTGCTCCCGGATTTCGATGATCCCCAAGCGAACCTCCTCTATCTCGGGCAGGGTGGAATCGGGCTGCCTGATCGCGACTACTACCTCAGGGACGACGACCAATCCGCAGGACTCCTCGAGGCCTACAGAACCCACATCGACACGATGTTCACCCTTGCGAGCCTCGACGCTGGCGCAGCCGGCGACTCGGTCATAGCCATCGAATCCGCCATCGCCAAGGAGTCATACACGAACGTGCAGATGCGCGACGTTGAACTCACGACGAATCGCCATGGCACGGCCGCAGCTTCCGACCTCATGCCGCTCTTCGGCTTGAGGGCCTATCTGGCCGCTATCGGCGCCGGAGATGAAACCGAGTTCAATGTCGACAATGTCGGCCTGTACCCGGCCCTCGACGCCATGCTCGAATCTGTTTCGCTCGACGATTGGCGGACCTACTTCACGTGGCATCTTCTCCGGGCGACCGCGTCTTCACTCACGGAGGACATCGAGAAGGAGTCGTTCGAGTTCTACGGACGGACGCTCGGCGGACAGCAGAAGCAGAAGGAGCGATGGCAGCGCGTCCTCGCCGCCGGAACGGCCGACATAGGCCAGCTCATATCCCAGCTCTACGTCGCAGAGAACTTCGCCCCGGAGGCGAAGCGGGAGATGGAGCAACTCGTCGAATTCCTCCTCGTCGCGATGCGCCAGCGCCTCGA
>JBDLIR010000160.1:0-5258 GCA_039714815.1 Actinomycetota bacterium
TCCGATATCGCCGAGGCGGTGCTGCTGCCGGGAGATCCACTCCGAGCGAAGTACATTGCAGAGAGCTTCTTCGATGATGTTCGCGAGGTCACATCGGTTCGCAACATGCTCGGATACACGGGCACCTACAAGGGCATGGAAGTCACCGCGATGGGCACGGGGATGGGCATCCCGTCGGCATCTATCTATGCGACAGAGCTGATCCGGTTCTACGGTGTCAAGCGCATGGTCCGGGTGGGCTCCTGCGGTGGGATATCAACGGATCTCGGCGTGCGCGACGTGATCCTTGCCATCGGTGCAGGGACGGAATCGAGTGTCAACCGGGCCCGTTACGGGGGCTGGGACTACCCCGCAACTGCAGACTTCGGGCTGCTGAGTGCCGCTGCCGACATCGCTAAAGCAGGCGACAGGCCTGTCCACATCGGGAACGTGCACTCCTCCGACAGCTTCTACAACCCGAACCCGAACGCCCTTGAGATATGGCAGTCGATGGACGTCCTCGCCGTGGAGATGGAGGCCGCAGGGCTGTACGGAGTTGCGGCGGCCGAAGGTGCACGGGCCCTGACGATCTTGACGGTGTCGGACCACATCGTTACCCAGGAAGAGACGACCTCAGACGAACGCGAGCGAACCTTCTCCGACATGATCACACTCGCCCTCGACACCCTGGTCAAAGACGCAGAAGACAGCTGAACTCGCGGACCTGCTCGCAGGCTCGCTCTTGGAAAGCGGAAAGCTGCTTCCCTCCCTCGACGAGGTCGGAGGGGGCTTCCGATTTCCGATTCACGATCTACGGTCTTCCGACATCTGGCATCTGGTATCTGGTATCTGGAGTCTGACAGCTTTCTCAAGAGCCCCCTCTGTCTCGTTCCTCGACATCTCCCCCAGCAAGCTGAGGGAGAGGAGGAAGGCTGCTTCCCTCTCTCGACGTAGTCGGAGGGGGCTTCCGATCTACGACTTCCGCCTTCCGCTGCTTCTTGACGTCCCATAGGCAAGTGCCGCTCCGGTTGCCAGCAGTGCAAGTGGTGCACCGGTCGTCGGGCCGAACATCTCCGTGATGAGCCAGGGGAGATAGATGACGATGCCGAGTATGGCGATGACGGTGAGTGACGTGCGTCCACGGGCAACACCGAAGGCGATTCCGCTCCCCGAAAGAACGACGAAGCACGCTGCGGCGACGGTTGCCGTCGGCTCGATGCTCACGGTGAGCACGATCGAACCTGCGAACACGGTCAGCGAACCGAGTAACTCGCCGGTGAGCAGCGGGGTGATCTTGCCAGCGACAGCCAGGATGAGCCAAACCATGCCAAGGGTAAGGATGACGGAGCCGGGGAGCGCATCTGGGACACGCTCGAACGGATCCATCGAGACGGCAAGGACGAAGCTGAACGTGGCGAAGAAGAGAGCGACGTGTTGGGGGCTCGACCGCCACTGCCGGTACATGACGCCCGCACTCACCCACGCGAGCGCTGATCCGATGACGACCGATGTGGAAGTACCAACCCACACCCCGGCGGCCACGCCTGCGCCGGCGCCGATCACGGGCACTGACAGCAGCAGTGCAACGCGAGCGAAGCGGCGGACGGCGTCGGAGTCGTCGCCCGCCGAGATCCAGCCGATGAGCACCAGCGAAATCGCTGTCATGGTGAGGACGGACAGTCTGGACGCCAGTGACAGCTCACCCCAGACATCCGAAACCATGATGAAGGCAGCTGACGCCACCATCGCCGCACCGATGTAGCCGAGAACCTCGACCGGCGTCCCGCGAGAAGGGGTGACCCGTCGCTCGTATTCGCGTATGGATTCAGCCTGGTCATGAGAGATGATTCCCTCGTTGACCCACTTGTCCACGTGACGTACCTGAGCGGCCACCGGTCACCCCTATTCGATTGTGATTCTCACGCCCATTGTGCAGCGGGAGAAGAGGGCTGTCTAGGGCCCTAGATGAGCATCGTCTGTGCGCCCTCGATGATCTCCATGAAGTCGGACACGTTCAACACTCCGTCGAGGAGTGGCGTCATGTCATCTTCTGTGAGGCTGAACATGTCGACGGACATCTTGCACGCCCACATCTGACAACCCATGTCAGACAGGTGCTCCAGGAACGACGGAACGTCCGGGATCTCGAGCTGTTCGAGATTCTTCTTCATCTGCCTCGTCGCCATCGCCTGCATGCCTGGCAACGGTGCGAGGGCGGCAGGCATGTGCGTAGCGGGGTTGCCGACCGGTGAGAAGTGAAGGTTGCCCATCGTCTTCTTGTTGATCATGTCCATGCCCCAGAACGTGAAGAAGATGTGGGTCTCGATACCTTGTTCGAGTGCGCCAGAGGCCATCACCAACGCCGGGTATGCCATGTCGAGCGAACCCTTGGAACATACGAACGCGATCTTGCGGTCCTCTTCGTCATCTCCGAAATCGGGGATGACAGCAGCGGCAGTTTCCTCAGTTGTCATGTGATCCTCTCTAGATACAGCCTGCTGGCTTCTGAAGGCCAGAGACATACGACATCTTGCGGGCGGGCTTCTTCGGGAACAGCTGGAAGAGGCTCTTCGTCGGGATTCCACCAATGGTGGACACGCGCCGCAACGTCGCCGTCTCGCCCTGTTCCTGGAAGTCAGAACGAAGGAACTCGATGACCTTCCAGTGGTCATCTGTCAGCTCGCCGATTCCTATGTTGGCGGCGAGAACGACGGCGAGATCCTTGTCCCATTCATCGAATTTGGTCAGGAATCCTTCTTCGTCTATGTGTACTTCCCTGTCAGCGATCGTTGTCACTGGCATCATGCACCTCCAGGTGTGTTGTTTGTCTCTTCGTCGGTTGGTGCCGGTTCGAGGTCGATGACTTCGTCGACCTCTCCGGCTGTTACTGCTTTGAATGTTCGGAGCGCCCGGCCGATTCCTCGCCTGATCTCGGGATCCCGCATCAGCTTTATCAGACCGAACAGGGTCGGTGGATCCTGTATCTCGAGCGCTTCCACACGCTGCTGGCGTGCCACGACATCGAGGAGCCTATCTGCAACAGCCAGCATCTCGGGCTGTGTGAGGTCCTTGATGATGTCGAGCATGTCGACGACGTTGTCCCCGAGTGCTTCGACCTCCTCTTTCGAGTAGCCGGTCACGATCCGGTCCACGACGCCGAGGCCCGACCCGATGAACTCGAAGTACCCACGTGATTCGTAGTCTTCAAGCGTATTGAGGGCTTTCATGAACGCCTCTGCTGTGAGCGGACCGAGGTCCGAGACGAACTCCATGGCGCTCTCGTACTTGGCCATGCCCTCTTCGATGTTGTTCGTGTTACGCACGATCCTGCGCAAGAGACGCAGCATGTCAGCTGGCTCGACCCAGTCCTGGACCGCTTCGAGTTCGCGGCTCGCGATGCCCATTGCCTCGGTCGTAATCGGGCCGAGATCGGACATGAGCTCCTGCCACTGCTCCCGCCTGAGTCGCTGCTCGCGCAGTTCCGCAACGACCAGGTCGAGCTGTGCGGACATCTGGTCGAGCTTCTGCTCGAGTTCGACGGTCCGGTCAGTCGATTCAAGCGTCATGCTTCACCGTCGTTGATCTTGCCTGCCATCAGCATCTCGTGAGGAAGCGGCAGCTCTTTGCCCTTGATGAGCATGTTCCAGTAGATCCACTTGAACATCATCTTGCCCCAGTGGTTCATCTCGGTCTCTTTGAGTAGCGTGAACGGGCCAATTCCCGGGAGCGGGTACTTGCCTGGGAGCGGCTCGGTGTCGTAGTTGAAGTCGATCAACAGGCCCTTGCCATGGCCGGACTCGATGTAGCAGTTGGCATGCCCGTCGAACTCTTCGACCATCGGGAGGTCCTCGATGTAGCGCAGGAAGTTCTCTGTGAACACTTCCATCGCGAAGTGTGCAACCGAGCCTGCTTTCGATGTTGGCAGATCGGCAGCATCTCCGAGGGCGAAGATGTTGTCGAAGTCCTTCGAAAGGAAGTTCTGGTTGTCGACAGGGACGAAGTTCGATTCGTTGCCAAGGCCAGACCGCTGGACGAACTCTGCGCCCATGTTGAGCGGGATAGATACGAGAAGGTCGTACTCGATCTCGCGCTCGTCGTAGGAGATGAGCTTCTTCGCGTCTGTGTCGACGCTCTCGAGATAGAAGTCGGTTTCTAGGGCGATGTTCTTGTGTTCGAGAAGATCCCCGAGGTGCCTTGCAGCGACAGGCTTCGTGAACGCTCCGTCGAGCGGAGTCACGTAGATGATCTCCACGTCGTCCCTCATGCCGCGCTCCTGGAAGTGCGCATCCGCAAGGAAGCTGAACTCAAGCGGAGCAACAGGGCACTTGATGGGCATCTCGATGATGTTGACTACGAGGCGACCGCCTTCCCAGAAGCGCAGTGCTTCGGCGAGGTTCTTTGCGCCTTCGATCGTATAGAAGTCGTGGACCGTCTTGCCGTACTCGTCGGTCTTGAGACCAGGCGTCTCGTCCGGGCGAATCTGTGCACCCGTCGCGATGATGAGGTAGTCATACTCGAGCGAGGTGCCGTCGACCATCTTGACGGTGTTCTTATCGCCTTCGATGAGGTCGATCTCGCCGTTCACCATCTCGACGCCGGCAGGAATGAAGTCGAGCTTCGGCTTGATCACATCGTTCGGTGTGTAGATACCGAAGGGGATGAACAAGAAGCCGGGCTGGTAGTAGTGCGCTTCGTTCTCGTCGACGATCGTGATTTCCCAGCTGTCGTCGAGTCGTGGGCGTAGCTTGTTCGCCGCCATTGTTCCGGCGGTCCCGGCTCCGAGTATCAGTACCCGTTTCACGTGTGTGTCCTTTCGTGGGACGTTGGGTGCCGACGGTTTTCGTCACGACCCTCTTTGATTGCACAAGACGAGAACTGAGAGCGTCCGTTACGCGAAACAACACATTGGAGCGGTGTAACTCCCTCGGCGAGGTGATGATTCGCGAGCATCGGTGGAGATCTGTCGTCTTGTCTTGGGGCGGTAGTATATCCCCCTTCCGGCCTATTACAGAGTTGGCCACTCATAAATAGGTATCGCCCTGTGACCCCATCATAGAGCACGGGCACACGGCGTTTGACCGCTGCATTTCTGCTGTTCTTGCGTAGTCCTCCTTCGCACTGCGCGCGCAGAACTGATGCGCGATCGGCTGTTCGTTGCCGGTTGTCGGCTGTCTAGGGTTCCCCCATGGAATACGTGTCCTCCGAGGAGATGTTCGAGCTCGTGCACGGGCGTCGAACCGACGATCCTGAGTGGTTCAGGTTCGGGGGCGCCGTCATCG
>JBDLIR010000161.1:0-5233 GCA_039714815.1 Actinomycetota bacterium
TGAGGAACCGGTCTCGGACGAGTTCTTCTTTCACGTCGAATACCTCATGCAAGCAGAGCTCCTACCTCTGTGGCTTCCGGCGATCCGGGAGAATGACACTGACCCACGGTTCCGCGTCAGCTCCTCCATATCTCCCGGTGAACAGATCCGATTCGTGCTTCGGATCGGCGTCCAGAGGTCCGCTCAGCAGGGCAATGAACCCATCTTCATCCGAGCAGTCGTCGACAGTTGCCTCGATGAGCCGGAACTACCCGCACCACCGTGTCGCATTATCGAACCCAATGAAGACGACAATGTCTCTGACGCGTTCGATCTCCCATTCGTAGTTGTCATCAAATGACCGACAACCCCACGCCCAGCATCACCGTTGGAGGCGACGCCTCGGGTCAGATCGCCATCGGGGACACCGTCACTCAAACGCAGACGGGCAACGCCCAGGGCGCCGGGGAACATCCGATCACCGTACTGTTCTGGGCCGCGAATCCCGTCAACACCACGCAGCTGCGACTCGACGAGGAGATTCGGACGATCGACGAGCGACTTCAGGCGAGCGAGCACCGGGACCGCTTCGATCTGCGCTCCCAGTGGGCAGTTCGACACTCGGACCTATCTGAGGGCTTGCTTCGCTATCGCCCCGAAGTCGTGCACTTCTCGGGGCACGGCGATCCGGAAGGGCTCCTGTTGTTCGAAGATGACGACGGCGTGAGCCAACCCATGGACATCGAAGCGCTCGCTGACCTGTTCAGGATCGCCGGGGAACAGGTGCGATGCGTCGTCTTCAATGCATGCTATTCAGCCGATCAGGCCTCCGCCGTGGCAGCAAGCATCGATTGCGTCGTGGGCACGACGCGGGCGATCGAGGATCCTTCGGCACTCGCATTCGCCGCCGGCTTCTACCGGGCACTCGGCTACGGCCAGAGTGTGCAATCCGCTTTCGATCTCGGGCGCAACGAGATCAGCCTCGCCGGCTACGCCGACGAGGACGTTCCCCAACTCCACGCCAAGCAGGGGGTCGACGCCGCAGATGTGCATATCGCCTGACCCCGCATGGGCACAGCTCGCGGAAATGACCCTTCCGGATCGGATCCAGGCGCGTACCCTCTAAGGGGAGCGAAGGCACAGAGATTCGGTCGCTGAGGGGCCAGCGTCCGTCGTGAACGGAACAGACACACGTGCGAACCACCACGCACAGAGCCCGCAACCGCAGCAGCACGGCGCAATCCCAATGAGCGGCTACAAGCTTCAGCTGCTCGGCGGATTCTCCCTGACGCATGGGAACGAAGTGCTCGCGGCCCCCAACGACGTCCAGCGAGTCCTTGCGTTCCTGGCCCTCCATGGCCCCGCACTCGCCCGCTCTGTTGTAGCCGGTGGACTATGGATCGAGTCATCAGAGGACCATGCGAACGGCAGCCTCCGCTCGGCGTTGTGGCGTCTTCGCCGCATCGCGAACGAGCTGGTCCAGACAGAGAAGACCTGCGTCTCGTTGGGTTCGAACGTTCGAGTGGACATCGACGAGCTCACAGAGGCTGCTGATACGTACAGCAACCCGAGCCTCGCAATGGATGCCGACGAGAGCGTTGATATCGCGCTCTTCAAGCGGGAGCTCCTGCCCGGCTGGTACGACGACTGGGCCATCCTCGAGCGCGAACGGCTCAAGCAGCTTTCCGTGCACACGCTCGAGTCCATGGCACGCCATCTTGCGGGACTAGGTCGCTTCGCCAAGGCCATCGACGCCGCCATCGGAGCGATAGGGATGGACCCGCTGCGTGAAACACCGCGCCGAACCCTCATCGCGATCCATCTCGCAGAAGGCAACCGCAGCGAGGCGTATCGCCACTACGACGTATACACCACGTTGCTGCGCAGGGAGCTCGGCATCGAGCCAAGTCCCGCTCTGGCACTGACTCTCCACGAAGACGGAGCGAGCGAACACGCAGCGTTCACACGGACGAGTCTTCGTTCCTGATCGTTCACCGCCCCGATCCGGTGACGGATCCGTGACATTTCCGTGACGCCCGCGCGACAGGCCGCTGCAAGTGTCAAACACAACAGGGACCGTGTCTCCGATTTCAAACACGTGCATCGGGGCGCGGCCACACGCATCGGAGGAGCACATGGCGGAAAAGAGCGGCAAGGGTTCACGTGCAAAGAAAGACCCGTCGTCGGGCGAGTTCAGGTACAGCAACAAGGTCGGTACAGCGCTGCTCGACGGCAATACGTTCCGCGGTAAAGCGGTGCAGTTCCTCGAGATCGATGGCATGGCGATCTTCGAAGGCGACATCATCCTCGGTCGGAGAGAGGACGTCGACTACCAGACCGAGCTACGTAGAGCCGAAGCGAGGGGCGACGTCGCACGAGGGGTGGTCATATCCGGTAGCCAGTTCCGGTGGCCGAACTGCCGCATCCCCTACGAGATCGATTCCAGCTTGACGAACCAGTCGAGAGTCACCGACGCCATCGCCCACTGGCAGGCGAACACCAACTACAACTTCGTTCTCCGCACATCTTCCAATGAGAGTCAGTACCCGGATTACGTCGACTTCGTCCCCGGTTCCGGCTGTTCGTCGTGGGTCGGCAGACAAGGAGGCCGCCAGGCGATCACATTGGGAACGGGCTGCTCAACCGGAAATGCCATCCACGAGATCGGCCACGCGGTCGGCCTGTGGCACGAGCAGAGCCGCGCGGATCGTGATTCGTTCGTCACGATCGTGTGGGCAAACATCATCTCCGGCACCGAGGCGAACTTCGCCCAACACATCACGGATGGTGATGATGTCGGTTCCTACGACTACGGATCGATCATGCACTACCCGCGCAAGGCGTTCTCCAAGAACGGGAATGACACGATCATCCCGACGGACGCCTCGGCGGCCATCGGGCAACGCAACGGCTTGAGTGCAGGGGACATCGCAGCCGCAAACTCGATCTGCTCACCGATCGTGGCGAAGCTCAAGATCCTCGACGACCCGATAGGTCCGGGAACGGCGAACAAGTTCATCGATGACCCGACAGGGCCGCGGCCGACCATCAAGTTCGTTGACGATCCGATCGGACCGCACCCCACGATCAAGTTCATCGACGATCCGATAGGTCCCGGCAAGTTCATCGGTGATGTCAAGGCGGCTGGGTATGACACCATGGGTCGCTTCGGACAACTCGTCCGGCCATTCGTTCTGGCGACCCCACACCACGCTCCTCCGGGAGCGATCTCGGCAGCCGAAATGGCCGGCGGCGGTGCGGATCCGATCACGGCTCTCGCTCATCAGGCAGCGAGTCTCGAGGCACAGATCGCGCAGCTCCAAGAAGTCCTTGGGGGTCTGGCACAGGAACAGCAGATGCTGAGAGAGCAGCTCGAAGCGATCCTTCAAGCGATGCAGGGATAGGGCGACGCCATGGCCAAGGTTCTCATCGTTTCGCACGACAGGGACGTCCACACCAGCGCAGTCCTTGCCGAACTGTCGGAGCTGGGGACGAAGGCCGCGGTGCTCGACCTGAGCACTCTCCCCCAGCTCGCATCGTTGAGCTACGACTACGACCAGCCGACCACCGCGATGCTGTACGACCAGACTTCGGAACCATCACTGGTTCTGGAGGACTTCGGTGCGGTGTGGTGGCGCAGACCCCAGTACCTGGACCTTTCGCATGTCACGGACGGCGACGCGCGCTCCTTCTCCGAGGGGGAATGGGACGAGGCGCTCTCCGGACTATGGCCGATGCTCGATGCATTCTGGATCAATGAGCCCCATGTGGATCGGTTGGCGTCTCGGAAGGCGTGGCAACTCAAGGAGGCGAAGCGGATCGGATTGCGCATTCCGCGCACGCTGATCACCAACAATCCGGTTCATGCACGCGCCTTCATCGAATCGTGCGGAGGACCGGAGCACACGATCTACAAATCGTTCAGCGCAACGTACGCCGCGTGGCGAGAGACGAGGCGCCTGCGACCCGACGAACTCGAGCTTCTCGACGCCGTGAGCGTGGCGCCCGTGATCTTCCAGGAATACGTCCCCGCGGGGGTGAATCTCCGAGTCACCGTTGTAGGGGCGGACTTATTCCCGGCCGTGATCGAAACCAACGGCACTGACTATGAGGCAGACTTCCGGATGAGCCTCAGCCGCGGTGTGCCCATCACCGAGGGAACGATCCCACCGGAAGTCGAGACGAACCTGCTCGCCCTGATGCATCGGCTTCGACTCGTGTACGGAGCGATCGACCTACGCCGCTCGCCGGACGGCGATTACTACTTCCTCGAAGTGAACACCGCAGGCCAGTGGCTGTTCGTCGAGGAGGAGACGGGTCAGCCAATCGCGAGGACCCTCGCCACGAAGTTGGCGAAGGAGGCAGCTACACACGGGACAGTCTGATCTCAACGAAGTCGTCCCTGCTCAGATCGACAGGGAACGATTGAGTCGTGATGAGATCCCCGGCGCCGATCGCGCCATCGCCCGTGTGGTCTAGGTGCGCCCACACGCCGTAATGGTGCCCATGAGTTCGCTCGGTTGGGAGTTCGATCATCACGTCGAAGGGCACGCCCACATCATCGGGGAAGAGTGCGCGTGCTTCTGCCACGACTGGATGGACCACGTCAGCCAGCGAGGTATCGCGGACCTGCACGGTCACTGAGCAGCCTGCGTCTTCCGGCCTGGAATCCGGTGAAACGATTCTGATTCTCATCATGGGACCTCACCAGTCAGGATACTCAACCGTCACCGTGATCAGAGCACTAGCCCGAACGTAGCTCCGCCTGGCGCTTCTTGGGCAGGGACTCGAAGACGAGCCGGTAGGACTCCTCGATGAGCTCCTTCACTTCGTCCATGGGAACGCCATCGACGAGATCCACCGTGATCCAGTGGCGCTTGTTCATGTAGTACCCCTCCCTGACGAAGTCGTACTGCGCCCTCAGGGCCTCGCCGTCCTCGGGGAGTGCCTTCAGCGTCACGAAGTCGTCGCCCTCGATGTTCACGAGCGCGAACATCTTGTCGGCCACCCGATACACGTTGGTTTGCAGCCCGAACGTGTTGTCAACCGTCGCTGAAGGCTGTGCAGCGCACCACTCGCCCACGCGGTCGATTCTCGTCTGTTTCGCCATCGGTCTGACGGTACCACTCGCGTCGACCACGAACCCGCACAGCTTCGGCGTCGTGGGTGGAAGCCTTCGATCAAGGTGACCGCTCACCATGCCGATGATTCGATTGACCCATGGGCGAACCGGAGCCAATCGGTTAGCCTTGAG
>JBDLIR010000162.1:0-5205 GCA_039714815.1 Actinomycetota bacterium
TCCATGTACGGCATGGCACGGGTCAGCTGCTCGATGTCTCCACCGACCATGATGCTCAATGTGCCGTTGGCTGCACCCTCTGACCCTCCGGACACCGGTGCGTCCAACCAGTGCCCCCCGATGTTGTCGATCGTCGCTGCGAACCGCTTGGTTGCTGCGGGCGAGATCGTCGAGTGGTCGATCACCAGGCCGCCCGGTTGCAGCGCGGAGGCAACACCCTCCTCACCGAAAACGACATCATTCACGTCCGCGGTGTCCGAAACACACACCATCACTACCGCACAACGCCTCGCGACATCCGCAGGGGATCCGGCCCTCTCGGCTCCTACCTCGACAACATCATCCGCCTTGGCGGGCGTCCGATTCCACACGACCACCGAGTGGCCGTCCGCGACGAGGTTCAACGCCATCGCGTTTCCCATGATGCCCAACCCGATGAATCCGATCGCCTCCATTGTCCTCTCCTAAGCAGTCACCGTCTGTGGCTCCCGACCGTAGTACCGCACCAGCACGAGAGCCGGCACGAGCGACATGCCTGACAGGATGAACGCAACGATGTACGGCGTATGGGGACTGATCGCGAACAGCACACCTGAGATGGCCGTTGACAGAATCACGGCGAGGCTCGTCGTCGATTGGTAGAGCCCGAGCACGTGACCGCGCTTTGCATCACTGACCGTGTGGGTGGTGATCGCCTGCAGCGTCGGTAGAAGGAGGCCCGATCCGATCGCGAAGAACACAGATCCGAAACCTGCCGCCAGGACGACGGAGAACGCAGCGAGGAATCCCAATCCCGCCGTACGCAGGACGATCGCGATCGGCATGACGCGCGTCTCTCCCCAGCGATCGATCGCACGACCGAGCAGAGCCGTCTGAGTCACGATCTGTGCGAAGCCGAAGCCCGCGAGGAGCAGGCCGATGCCGAGTTCTGCGTTCGACTCGAACAGGACAGCTGCGCCGTATAGGGCGAATGTCGCCATGAGTATCCCAAATGCCGACTGGGCCATGAAGTTGATGGAGAGCGCGTACATCAATGGCTTCACACGCAACGCATCGATGAACGACATGCGCTCAGCGACGGCGTGGTGCTCGGCTCGTTCCTCAGCCGTCATCGACTCATCGAGGGTGAACACGGTCAACAACACAACCACGGCGGCGGCACCCGCCGCGACGAAATACGGAATACGTGTCCCGAGGCCGACGAGGAGTCCACCAAGTACGGGACCGATGAAGAACGCAACTCCGAACGCGGCGAATATGAGACCAAGCGCCTGCGCCCGCTTGTCCCGCGGCGTGACATCGGTGACGTACGCCTGAGCCACGATGATGTTGCCGCCCGTCATGCCGTCGAGGATGCGGGATGCGAACAAGACCCACACGGCGCCGGCCATCCCGAACATCACGAATGAGATCACGGTGCCGATCTGGGAGACGATGAGAACGGGAACCCGTCCGATCTTGTCACTCCACTTCCCGAGGATCGGACCTCCAATGAACTGGGCAGCGAAGAACGAGGACACGAGCAGTGTGATCGCGAACGGGGTCATCCCGAACTCGTCCTTGGCGAACAGCGGGGCGATGGGGTATATGAGGGAGGCGCCCACGGACTGAACGAACACGATGAGCAGAATCGTGATCAGTCGTTTGTCGAGGTTCCTGAGATCCATGGGGCCTGTGCTTGCGAATCCGTGAGGCTACCGGCCTCGATGCGCTTCGATCCGGTGCCGATTGCAGATGGGTATTCGCATACTCCGCAATTACGCTATTATTGAAGGAACGGCAGCAGCCGTCACAGAACTAGAGACCCCGGGTGTCGCAGTTGGGGCAGCACCCGGGGTCGCCTCGCGAAGGAGGGCGCCATCGATTGGCACCCTCCTTCGATCGTGTTCAACCCTATTCCGTGTGAGCAACCTGCCGAATCCGGAAGGTCTGGAAGCGGATGACCTTCGCGATGGTGATCAACCCAAGCGCGATCGCGAACAGATACAGCGCCACTCCGAACCGACGAGCCGCCTCGAGCCAGATGGTCCACTGCTCAGCCGTGACGGCTGACCAGCTTCCCACTGCGATCGAGGCTCCTGCAACGATGTGGAGAATCACGGCAGCGAGGATGATCATCATCGCCATGGCCATGAGCACGATGAAGGCCTTGGCGGTTCCCGGCATCTTCAGCGTCTTGACATCGCTGTGGGCTGCCTCCTGGACTGATCCGCCACCGACGCGGAACTCTCCCAGGATCTTCGCAATGGCGAAAGAGATCGCTGCGAACACCGCGGCGAATCCGAAGAACATCGCTCCGGAGACGTACTGGCCGAAGGCTGCAGCCTGCAGAGGATCGTCACCCGCGGAGATCATGGATGCCCGAACGATCGACAGAATGAACCCGATGGCGAAACCCATCAGAGCCATCACGAACATCGGGAGCCACAGCGCATTACCCGCCTTCTGGGGCATGATCCGATCCGGTGCGTGTTGTGTGGTTTCCGTCGTGAAGTCGTTGATACTCAGTGTTGTCATGATGATTCCTCCTATTCGCCCGTGACGACGATCGAGCGGATTCGAGAGAACTGGAATCCGAGTACGTTCGCTATGGTCGCCAGCGCAAGGACGATGCCGGAAAGCAGGAGTGCAAGCCCCAGCTCCCGGAACGGACCCAGCCATGCCCACCACGGGGTCACCTCTGCCAGCGTGTCGAATGACAGCGTGTAGAGGTACAGCACGAACTGTGCGATCGAGACCATCAGACCGGCCATCATGAGAACGACGAACGCCTTCGCCGTCGACGGCATCTTCAATGTCGTGACGTTGAGTCCCAGCGCATGCTGCACGGAGGCGCCGCCCTCCCTCAGCGACCCGAGGATCGACCCGAGCAGGAACGAGATTCCCGCAAGCACGAGCCCTTCGCCGAGGAACTGGAGACCCTGGGTCCATCCCGCGGCCCCCAATCCGGTCTCGGTTCCTACGTTGTTTGCCCAGATGATCGAGGTGACAACTCCTGCTGCGACGAGCATCGGGCCCATCACCAGCATCGGGAACCACATCGTCCGGGCCATCTTGTGGATCGGCAGGGGAGCGGGCGGCGTCTTGGTGATCGTCGCAGCCCCGTACTCGGTGTCGAGATCACCGACCGCCGGCCCACGACCGTGCTCGTCCGGCTGCAGGGATGCGAGGGAGACCTTCACGCTCTCGATCCTCAGCCAGAGCCGCACGAGAATGCCGATCAGGGCCACGGCTATGCCGACCTTGAGCGTCACGAGGGCGAGTGTCTGGAGCCCGAAACCGAGCGCCAGCAGCTGGGCGGCATCCTCTCCACCGCTCCCGACATCATTCGCTGCAGTGAGCGCGATGATCGCCACGATCATCGCGAGGACCATGCCGACGACTCCGATGCCGAGTGCCACCTTCGAATGATCCGCAACTGTCCGGTAGTCGTCCGAGACCGGCGTCACCAGCTTGTTGAATGCAATCGCCATGACACGTCCTTCCTGTTGTGTCCGCTGTTACCCGTACAACAGGGCCCATACTGTCAAGCGCCCGACATTGTCCAGCGCCCGACATTTCGATTCAGGCGTTCGCACTGCCGTGAGGAGAGCCAGCCCGATCAACGAGGTCATTGATCACAACGAACCCGGTGCCGGGGAACTGCTCCATCGACATCAGGTGTCGGATTCCTCCCCGCAGATCGACCGTGTCGGTCACGAGTGCGCCGGGGTCGACATCCCCGGCCCCGATCATCTCGAGCATCTCCGGATACTGCCAAGCCTGCATGCCGTGGACGCCGTGCATTTCGATCTCGTTGCTGTGGAGCTGCCACATGGGTACGACCGGATGCGACGCGTCACCGATCATCAGACCGACTTGAACGTGCTTTCCTCTCTTTCGGAGGCTTCGTACCGACGAGACAGCCGTTTCTACCGATCCGAGGGCGTCTATCGACACCTCGGCGCCACCATCGAGAAGATCTGATACGGTCGCAGCGGCATCAGGTTCCTTGTCCGATCTGACGACGTGTGCCGCGCCGAATCTTCGAGCAAGCGCCAGGGCGCCCTGATCGATGTCGATGGCCACGACGGTCGCCCCCATCGCCGCGGCGATCATCACGGCTGACAATCCCACACCGCCGCAGCCCCATATCGCCACGGTCGTCCCGTCGATCACGCCTCCCTTGTCCACCACGGCGCGATACGCCGTTGCGAACCGGCACCCGAGGCCTGCCGCTGTTTCGAACTTCAGAGCGTCCGGAAGCCGCACGAGATTGCCGTCGGCGTAGGGGAGAGCGACGAATGGGGCGAAGGCTCCCCACCCGGAGAAGCCCGGCTGGTACTGGTTGTCGCAGATCTGTTGGTTGCCCGACGCACACTCCCGACACTCGCCACACCCGAGCACGAAGGGGACCGTCACGCGATCACCGACTTCGAAACGCCTGACGTCCGCTGCCTTGGCGACGACGGTGCCTGCCATCTCGTGTCCAGGAACGTGGGGGAGCGCGACCGTCGGATCATGCCCCGTCCATGCGTGCCAATCGCTCCGACAGATCCCGTTGGCACCTATCTCGAGCACGACGCCGCCTGGGGGAGGGGAGGGGTCTGGGATCTCGGTGATCTCTATGGGGCCACCGAAGGTTTCGAAGAGCGCAGCCTTCACAGGTCCACTCCGCTATCTCGCTGTGCGACCGCTCTGCTCTGCGACGAGGGGTCGCTGAGGAAGCGGCCGTTGATCTTCCGTATCGTGTTCAGGCCGCGACGCGTCATCTTCATGCCGAGAACCTTGATCGATGTGGATTCCTTGTGCGTGGAGGGCGCCCCGCCACCGACCCGCAGGGACCACACCTCGGTTTCGGTCACAACGAGATCCTCCGGAGGCACCGCCATCGCCTCGAGCGCTCGCGCGGAATCAGGGTCGGGGATGGTCTCCAGCAGCGAGACATCGATGACACCTTCGTCGTCCGACCACGGAATCCGCCCGAGGAGCCCCCGGATCTCGTCCTCAGAGCGCAGGAATACCTCGGATCGGAAACCGAAAGCCGGCTCGAATGCGTCCTCGAGACGCCGGATATCGGGGCGAACAGGGGAGTCGAAGATCACGTTCCCGCTGGCGATGTAGGTGGCCGCTTCCGCGTATCCGAGCTCGATGTACAAATCACGAAGATCCGCCATCTTGATCCTGCGGCTTCCGATGTTGATGGCCCTGAGGAATGCGACGTAT
>JBDLIR010000163.1:0-5198 GCA_039714815.1 Actinomycetota bacterium
GGTAACGCTTGCGGCTTCGCTCGCAACGAATGCGTCGCTCATTGCCGATCTACCGTCGAACGCCGCGTTCGACGACGTCGCCTCCAGTGCAGCTGACGCCGTCGGTGCGTACGCCCAATGGCAGGAGGACTACCTCGCAGCACTCGCCAGTGGCGACGATTCCGCCGCCGCGACCTTGATCGAAGACGTCACCGCCGTCCGGGAGGCACTCATCGCGGAGATGGAACGATCACTGACTTCATTCGGTGAAGCCCTCGACGAGCGGATCGTGTCGCTCTCTGGAGAGTTCGACGACCATCTGGCCGATCTCATTCAGTAGGCGGCTCTGTCGCCTCGAGCGCTGCGAATTCCTTTTCAAAGTCCGCAGCCTTCTGGAATTCCTTGTACACGGAGGCGAATCTGAGGTACGCGACCTCATCCAGGTCGCGCAGACCTTCCAGAACCAGGCTCCCGATCTCATCGGCGTCCATCGACCCCGACGACGAATAGGCCGCACGCTCGATCGTTGCCACGAGATCATCCACCGCATCCTGGGCCACAGGGCGCCCGGCGAGGGTGATCTCGATACCCAGCCGCACCTTGGACGCGTCGAACGGTTGGCGTCGTCCGTCTCTCTTCACCACGATCACGACCGACGCACGTTCGAACGTCGTGAACCGGTGGCCGCAACGCGGACACGCTCTTCTCCTACGGATCGCTCGTCCCTCCTCGGCCTGACGGGAATCTACGACCCTGGTGTCATTTGTTGTGCACAGCGGGCAACGCATCCCAACAGCGTACCGCCGCCCACGGGACTGTCGGGCGAGCACACCGACCGTCAGGACGACGTAACCACCGGTATCTCGATGACCTGCCCGGCCTGGAGGCTCGACGAGGCGAGGTCGTTGATACGCTCGATGGCGGTCACGACCCGGCGTCGATCTACTCCGTCGGGGCCGTGCTCGGCTGCAATCTCCCACAAGGTATCGCCGGACTTCACGCGGTAGTCGTATGTGTCGGTGATCTCACCCGCAGCATTGCCGGCCGACGCAAGGAGAAGCAACACGACAACGACCGTGATGGAGATGATGAAGAGCGCTCGTATCCGAACGCTGGTGGTCGCTGTCATGTTGCTGCCTCCTCGTATCGTCTGAGAGGTTCCCGTGGGGAGAACCGCCCCTGTTCTACCGACGGTATCGGCCGGGTATGACACGAAACGATGCACTTGGGCGCAGCATCGGTGCCTCTCCCCGACCGAACACCTGTTCGGTAGTTCCTTAAAGGTATCGAACATGTGTTCGTATGTCAAATCGAACATATGTTTGGTCAGAACGCGATTGTCTACTAGCCTGGGTGCAACGACGAGGAGTGACGTGACAGACCCATCCATCTTGACCAACAGACAACGAGAGATCCTCGATCTCATCAGCGCGACGGTCGCAGACCGGGGATATCCCCCGTCGGTCAGGGAGATCGGCGAGGCAGTCGGATTGAGCTCACCATCAACGGTCCATAGCCACCTCTCATCGCTTGCAGCTGCCGGATTCATCCGTAAGGACCCGTCCAAGCCGCGAGCCATCGAGGTCATCGCACCCGACGGTGCCGTGCCGATATCGCGAGCGGCAACACGTGACGTACCGCTCGTCGGCCACATCGCTGCCGGGTCACCGATCCTCGCCGAAGAGGACATCGAGGAGATCTATCCGCTGCCGACGGAACTCGTCGGCCAGCAACCCGTGTTCATGCTGCGCATCAGAGGCGACTCGATGATCGACATCGGCATCTACGACGGGGACTACGTCGTTGTTCAGAAGCAGAACACAGCGCGCGATGGACAGGTGGTCGCAGCATTGATCGATGGAGACGAGGCAACCGTCAAGACCTTCCATCGCAGCGACACGGCTGTCACTCTCGCCCCTGAGAACGACGCGTATGAGCCGATGATCTTCCGTGGTGGCGTGGAGATCCTTGGTGTTGTCGTTGCGGTGCTCCGGCGTCTCGACTGATCAGTCGAGCGTCCCGGAAAAGACGATCTCGGCGGGGCCCTCCATCCACGCACCCCCATCCTCGAAGCTGATCGTCAGGCTGCCGCCAGGTAGCTGAACCGTCATCGGCGTGGCGAACCCGCCGACGGTGTGGGCAATGTACGCCGATGCTGCAGCACCCGTCCCCGACGCCGGCGTCTCCCCCACACCTCTCTCCCAGATCCTCGCCTTGATGGTTCCGTCGTCCATCAACTGCACGAATTCGACGTTCGTTCGGTTCGGGAACATGGCATCGTTCTCGATCTGCGGTCCAACCGTGTCGACAGGCGCTTCGTCGACGGCATCCACGAACAAGACGGCGTGAGGGTTGCCGATGGCGAACGGGTGCACGTCGTACCCTGCAACGTTCAACGTTCCCGTCCGAAACGGGTTCGGTTCACCAACATACGCTCGCACGAAGTCGTCATGGACCGTGACTTCGTGGTCGCCGACCACCGTCTCGACAATGAACGTACGCGACGTGACCCAACCTCGTTCGTATCCGAGTCTTGCGACGCACCTCAGGCCGTTGCCGCACATCTCGGCTTCCCCACCATCTGCGTTCCAGTACCGCATCGACACACGGCCCGAATCGATCCTCGTGATGACGAGCACGCCATCGGCACCTACGCCGATCCTTCGTTCGCACCACCGCACCACGTCGGAAGGATCAGGGATGTACGGTCCGTCTATCACGATGAAATCGTTGGAGAGGCCCTGTACTTTTACGAATTCCACTGCATGCTCTCCCCTATGTGGTCCACTGCGCGGTCGATCCTTTCGGCCCGGTCATCCTGCCATGGCAACCACTCGATCCGAGGATCTCGACGAAAGAACGTTCGTTGACGTTTTACCAGCCCGTTCGTTGCCCGAATCGTATCAGCCATCGCCTCTCCACGAGAGATCTCGCCTGCGACCATCCTGGCGAACTCGCGGTAGCCGACTGCCTGGGATGCCGATGTGCCAAGGGTTGAGCCAAGCCCTTCGACCTCCTCGATGAAACCGGCTCCGACCATCGCGTCCAGGCGGCTAGCGACGCGGTGTGGTGATGCATCGTGTGCGTCGATACCGAATGCCTTCAGCGGGTAGAGAGGCTCGTACGACCGCACCAGGGATGCCTCTGGCTTGTTCGCCCGCCTCGTCGGGGTCTCCCCGGTCAATCGGATGATCTCAACTGCCCGCACGACGCGGCGCGGGTTCGCCAGGTCGACCAGGTTCGCCGCACCCGGATCAGCGCTGAGCAGTTCCAGGACCAGGGACTCGAGCGTCTGCTCCTCGAGGACGGCGCGCAGTGCAGCGTCGGTCGGTGCGAACGTCATCGGGTCGACGACCGCACGGAAGTGAAGACCAGATCCTCCAGCGATCACAACGCGGCGATACTGGGTTGCGAGCTCTTCTATGTGGCGGCGTGCGGAGCGTTGGAATTCGTGAACCGTGAAGTCGTCGCTCGGATCGCAGATGTCCAGCATGCGGTAGTCGACCCAGACACGCACGTCCCTGTCAGGTTTCGCAGTGCCGATGTCCATGCCCCGGTATACCTGCATCGAGTCGGTGGTGATGCTCGTGGCGTGGAATCTTCTGGCAACGGCTTCGGCGATCTCCGACTTTCCTGCCGCCGTTGGCCCGACGATCGCTGCGAGAGTCAGGACGGAAGCACCCCTTCGAGGAAATGAGGTGCGGCTCGTGTCACCTCGACGGTGAGGAGGGTCCCCGGCGGCCACTCCCCCGCCACATGCACGATCCTGTTGCCTCGTGTCCGTGTCGTTGCGACGGAGGCATCGCGCTTGGATGGGCCTTCCACCATGACCTCGACGGTCTTCCCCACCTGTTCGAGATTCCGCTCGAAGGTGATCGCGTTCTGCAACGCGACGAGTCGGTCGAATCGCTCGGTCACGACCTTCGCCGGCACCTGGCCTTCCATCCCGGCTGCCGGTGTGCCTGGCCTTGGAGAGAACTGGAACATGTATGCATTGTCGAACCTGGCCTCGGCCATGACGTCGAGCGTCGCCTGGAAGTCTTCGTCTGTCTCCCCGGGGAACCCGACGATCACATCGGTTGACGCTGCCAGGTCCGGAACGATCGTGCGCATCATCTCGAGACGCTGCAAAAAGCGCTCGGCGGTGTACCCGCGGTGCATCGCAGAGAGGATGCGGTCAGAACCAGATTGCAGCGGAAAGTGGATCTGCTCGCACACAGCGCGTGTTTCGGCCATCGCCAACGCGACGTCTTGTCTGAAGTCCTTCGGGTGGGGACTCGTGTACCTGACCCTTTCGATGCCTGGGACCTCTCCAACCCTGCGCAGCAGGTCGGAGAACAGCGGCTTCCTGCCGTTGAGATCGAGATCCCTGCCGAACGAGTTGACGTTCTGACCGAGGAGCGTGATCTCGGTTACGCCGTCACCTGCAAGGCGCTCAACTTCCCTGATGATGTCGCCTGGCCTACGCGAGATCTCGGGGCCACGCACGAGGGGTACGATGCAGAAAGTGCACGAGTTGTTGCACCCGACGGTGATCGTCACCCAGGCCGAGTGCGCAGATTCTCGCTGAACCGCCAGGCCGCTGGGGATCTCGGCGACTGGTGCGGATTCGTCCCAGATCTCCGTGATCGGGCCCCATTCCTCTGCATGGTCGAGGAGGTCGACGACCCGGTGGACGTTGTGTGTTCCGAACACGACATCGACCCAGCCCGCACGCTCCTGGATGATGTCGCGTTCCTTCTGTGCGGAGCAGCCACCTACGGCGATGCGAAGGTCCGGATTGTCCATCTTGTCCCTCTTCAGCGACCCGAGATAGCCGTAGAGTTTCGTGTCGGCGTTCTCACGGATCGTGCAGGTGTTGAGCACGATCAGATCGGCGTCATCGGCCGAGTTCGTTGGAACCATCCCGTCGGCTTCGAGCAACCCTGCGATCCGCTCGGAGTCGTGTTCGTTCATCTGGCACCCGAATGTCCTCACGAAGTATCGCTGACCGGGGCGTGTCGGTACACGGACCTCTTTCACCGAGGGCATGCCGAGTGCCGTTGCTTGTGTCATAGGTGCGTCCATCCGGGGTCATCGTGAACGGCGCAAGGGTACACCGCCCCTCCCGCTGGCACCATCAGGACTTTGGCGTCGAAGGAAAGCTACACGATATGGCAAAACCTCTATTCCTTATATTAAAGGTTCAACACGGTGAACCAATTAGTTGGGAAGATATG
>JBDLIR010000164.1:0-5182 GCA_039714815.1 Actinomycetota bacterium
TGGCGCCCCTCCGACCACGGAACGTGGGGACTATGAACACCGCAAAAGCACGCCAGGACACAGTCGACACGTTGAAGAGGCTCACTCCCCTGACGGTAAGGAGAGGCCTCGTCCGTGGTCGATTGACGGTTCGGATCGGGACCGCCGCCTTGAGAGAACTGCCTGACTTCGTGATACTGGGTGGGCAGCGCTGCGGCACGAGTTCCATGTACAAGTATCTCAGCCGACATCCTCAGATCGTGCCCTCACTTCGCAAGGAGACCGAGTACTTCACGATCAACTATGACAAGGGGGAGGAGTGGTACCGGGCTCACTTCCCTCTGCGCATTCGACGCAGATCAGCTCAATTGAGGGGGAAGCGCCAATTCAGCTTCGAGGCGACCCCTGACTATCTGTTCGATCCCAGGGCGCCGCAACGTCTGACAGAAACCCTGCCAGGCGCCAAGCTGGTCGTCATGCTGCGGGATCCCGTCGAGCGCGCATTCTCTCATTATCACCACAACATCAGACTCGGACTCGAAGATCTATCGTTTCGAGACGCGATCGCGGCTGAGGAAGAGCGGATCGCTCCCGATCTGGAGGTGATGCGGGATAACCCGTTCGATCGTGTCGTCAACTACCGGCGATATTCATACGTGTCGAGGGGCGACTACGGGACCCAGATAGGCCGATGGCTCGATCTGTTTGACCGTGATCGGATCCTGTTTATCAGCGCAGAGGACTTCTTCGAGCACCCGGAGGGCGCCCTCCATTCGCTCGAACGATTTGTCGGTGCCGAGATATGGTCACCACCCGATTTCGTCAACTACAGCTACACGGGCATCGCGGTCGCCGAGCACCCCGAGCTACCTCTGGATCTCCGAAGGGAACTCGAACTCCGCTTCGCTTCGTCACACTCCGACATCGAGAGACTGACGGGCTTGTCAGTTCCCTGGGACTACGATCTGTAGCACATGTGTCACGTCCCGGATTCCTTGCCCGTACACTCACCCGTCCGCCCGAAACCCTGAGCCGGTGCTGAAGGATTCCTCAGAATCTGTCTGCAAGAGAGGGTGTTATCGGCACCCAGAGGGCAGGCGCACATGTTGATCGCTGGACACCTCCAGGCCGATCTGTTCATTCGGTGAGGGTGGAGTGACCACGATGTCGACATGGGTGAGGTCGCCCAGTCCGAAATGTGCAAACCGTTCGATGCCTGCGGTGTATCCGACAGAAGCAACGATGTCCCGACTCCCGATGAGAGCAGCTGGGTCGCCGGAACGGCCCGGCTCGTAGACGTCGACCCTGGTGCCGACTCCTCCCCCAAGGCTCGCGTCCACCGAAACCTCGAGCCAATGACCCGAAGCCGTTTCGTTCGCAAGCATCAGTGAGGGGAGAGAGGGCTCCCACTCCACGAGCAGCACGTCGAGTCTGCCATCGCGATCGATATCGACCGTTGGCGCCGACACCCAGTACTGCGTCGATCCCAGACCTTTGGGAGGTGCGAAGACCGGGATACCGTCAACGAGGCCCGTGTGCTCGAAGATCGCGGGAGCAGTACCAGACAGCGCCGAGGCAGAGGTGAGTATGTCTGGCCAACCGTCGTTGTCGAAATCGGCCACCTCGACATGCGGCGCCTTCGTTGGGATTCCCACCAACCCGGCCTCCATGGTCACATCGTCGAACAGTGGTGCGTCACCGGACTCCTTCGTGCGATTGAGGTAGAGACGAACCGGTACCTCCCTGCCTTGGCTCAGGGTGCTGTTGTAGTGGTGACCCACCACGAGATCGAGCCAACCGTCCCGGTTCACGTCAGCGATCGCCGCACCCGCGACGTCGTCCTCGTTGCCGAACGTCTCCCAAACGAAATCCGGCACGGCAACCTCGGAGAGGCCGTCACCGTCGCCGACGAACAAGCGATTCGAACCTGCGACGAAGACATCCGTGAGGCCGTCGTTGTTGACGTCGCCCGTGGCAATGCCAAGTCCATCGACGCCGGTCACGAACCTCGTCTCGGTGGCGTCCTCGAAGTCGAGGGCACCCAGATTCCGATAGAGGCGACTCGACCCGCCCCGATAACGATCCTCGACGACGATGAAGTCGAGCAACCCATCTCCGTCAACGTCGAGAACGCCCACCGATCTTCCCCCGAGGTTGGCGTCGATCGATGTCGAGACCGCGGCGAAACCCATTCCCGTGTTCTCCAGAACCTCGGTGGTGGCGGCTCCGATGTCCAGGTCGCGTACATTGCGAGACAGCACGAGATCATCGTCGCCATCGTTATCGAGGTCAGCGAATACCGCGCCGCTCGTTCTTCCGAATTCGTCCGGGAAATCCGTCGACACGTCGTAGTGTCCACTCTCGGCGAGGAGAAGGCGGTCGGGCGAAGGACCGTCGGCACCGCGCACCTCGTACACGTCGCTGCGAGCCGTTGCGAAGGTTCCCGTAAATAGATCCGGGTCCAGATCCCCATCAACATCGCCCCATGCCGCCGCGTGGGCGCGCATGCCCGTCAGAGGATCGAGCAACCCAGTGGCCTCGGTGATGTCAACGAACCGGATCTCACTTTCGCCGTCGCCAGGATCCGATGACCAGCACGTCACAGATGACGGGACTCCACTGCTCTGAGGTCCCCCAAGGGTCGTGGGGGATGTCTCTTGGGGCGCGGAGGAATCCGATGACGTCGGCAGATTCTCGGCGACGGGTGCACCCTCGTTGAAGCACGCCGCAGAAACGAGGGCAACCACGACTATGACGATCGTCCGGTTCACGGCAGCGTGACGATCGCGAGCACGATCTCACCAAACGTGTCCCCCGACGAAGGATCGCCCGCGTTGAGCCCGACATATATCCGCTCACCTGAGGGGTCGATCACGACGTTGTAGGTGCCACCTGTGCGAAGTCCGGTTGCAGACTCGATCAGTGGATTCAGTTCGACGATGACGGTCTCCGCTCCGGTAGCCGTATCGACAGCGATGAGACTGGTTCCGTGCTCCCACGCTCCCCCATGTGCGTCGGGAACGTAGTAGAACGTCTCCCCACCGGGGGCAAGAGCCATCGACGTCGTGTAGCCCTGGGCAGGTGCTATCTGTCTGATATCTCCTCCGGCGTCAATGCTGAAGAATGTCGCCGGATCGCGCGACACCGCGTACACCACGTTCGTTGCATCGGGGGGCGTAGCCCACCGCAAGATGGAGCCGGGCATCGATGTGTCGAGTGGTATGAGCGAGTTGGTCGCTGGATCGTACCGCGCAAGACCATCATCGTCCCATGTGATGTAGGCACGTCCCTGTGCATCAACGGCGATACTCCTATACCCGCCATGACTGGGATCATTGTCCTCGAAGATGACGTTGCCCGTCGTCATGTCGAGCACAACGAATGAACCCGTCTTCTGGCCGAACGGGTCTGCCGCTTCGGCATAGATGAGGCCACCCTCAGGCCATGACGCCATCGATGCTACGCCGTGCTCGGGCAGGATCACGCCGAGATCCTCGATGGTGCGTGCTTCGGGATCTATTCGCATCAGCACATCGCCCTGATAGTGCTCCGTGAACGTGAGTCCCCGACGCGTTCCCCAGTATGTGGAGACGTAGACATCGTCGCAGGACCCTTTGACCATCGGCGCGTGGATCTTGCCGAAGCCCCATTCACCGGACTCGTGTCCCACCACAGTGAGCGCGTCTGCGAACTGGGTCAGGGTGCGCGTGTGGGGATCGTACTCGTAGAGATACGAATTGCCGTCTGCGCCGACGTGGTCCCCGATCGCTGACAGCATGCGACCATCTCCGAGAACGATGCCCTGACCCCATTGTGACCACGGGCGGCCCGGATAGTCCGGGCGGGGATAGACAACCACATCAACTCCCGGCTGGCCGCCCGAGGGCTCTTGCAGGGTCTCGGCCTCGACAGAGCTACCTGTCAGCCACGCGGTCGATTCGGCGTTTCCCTCGCGACAGGACGTAGATGCGATATCTGTGGACGCCTCCGACGAGTTCTGTTCACCTGCCGGATCAATACTCGTAGTCGAAACGGGCCCGACCGAAACGCTCGAGGTAGTCGTACTCCCGGGTGTGGGATCAGAAGATGAGCACGCCGCGATGAGCAGCATCATCGCTGCGACAATCCCTCCCGTACGGTCCAGACGCTTCATCTGGCTCGCATCGTACCCCCCGAAGTCGCGTACGGAACAGCAACGGTCACCGACTCAAGTTCCCAGATCTCAGTCCGAGAGACCTGCAAACGGGGGGATCTCTTGTGCCACAGCATCCGAACGAATCTCCCATGCGATTCCACCATCTTGGGATCGCAGAACGGAATCCGCGTTCATGAACTCGATCGTGACATCCGATGGAGACAGACCACACTCGACGAATTCGTATACGGAGTGATGTCCTGGCCCTTCACTCACGATGACCTCCGCAAAGTCGCAATTCTCGAAGCGGACGGGAGCCTCCGGATCCTGGGCGTGGGGGGACGTGCGCAGCACGGCGCCATCGGTGATGATGCCTTCCCATAGTTGCATGAGGACCGAACCGTCGCTCGATGGGCGTCCAACGGCACGTGACTCGATCGCGACATTCCGACCGCGAGCTTGGTCGTTGCCCAGGAGAACGAGATCTCGGTACGTGTACGAGTTGCGATACGCACCGTGGGACACGCCGGATTTTGCGTTGTAATACGCCGTGAAATCTTCGATCACATGGCCTTCCCTGGAGTTCTGCCATACGAAGATCCCGTGGCCGACGTTGTTGTGGGCCACATTGCCCCTGAAGTCCCACACGCCTTGCTCGGTTCCGGGCCAACCGAACCCTGAGTTGTCGGGACCGGAAGTCTGAACGCCGACGGCGACGGATGCAACGACGGTGTTGTTGTCGCCCTCCCCCATCTGAAATGCGGGGTCGCGACCGTCAGTCGTGCGAACCATCGCTGCAACCGCACGTTCGTACAGCGTGTCATTGGTAGCGTTTCCCGGCTTTCGTTGGCTGGTGGGGTCCCACCAATATGCGGCGTTGAGCGTGTCGAAAGCGATCGTGTCACGAAACGTGATGCCGTGCGATCCGTGTGGCACGAAGGCATGGTTCCCTGCATCGCGTACGACAACCCCTTCGACGAGGGATCCGCGCGACGCATCGCCATTGTGATGGAAGTGCACACCGTATCTACCGCTCTCGTCCTCATCTCGCGCGCGAATCGATTCATC
>JBDLIR010000165.1:0-5133 GCA_039714815.1 Actinomycetota bacterium
CAACGACGGATCTCGCAACGCTTGAGATGCGTGTGCGTGACATGGACATGGATCTCGCTCTGTACGTCGTCGACGCCCGCCAGAGCCTGCACTTCCAGCAGGTGTTCCGTGCCGCACACAAGCTGGGGATACTCGAGCCGCCGACCGGAGCTGAGCACCTCGGATTCGGTACCGTCAACGACACCCACAACCAGCCGTTCAAGACACGCGAAGGCGGTGTCCTGCGTCTTGGAGACCTCATATCGCTCGTTACCGACGCTGCACGCGAGCGCCTCGACGACGCGCACATCGCCGAGGATTACCCCGAAGAGGAACGCGAGGAGATCGCACGCCAGGTCGGTCTGGCTGCGCTCAAGTTCGGCGATCTCTCCAATCACAGGACCTCGAACTACATCTTCGACCTCGACCGGTTCTCCGCGTTCGAGGGGAAGACCGGTCCGTACCTGCAGTACTCAGCCGTGCGGATCAAGTCCATCATGCGCAGGGCGGGCGACCAGGGTCTCGCCGGCGGCACGATCATCGCCCCAACCGTCGCACAAGAACGAGGGCTCATGCTGCGGCTCGTCCGTCTTCCCGAGGTCATCGCCCGTGCGGTCGACCTGCGCGCACCGAACGTTCTGGCCGAGTACACCTACGACGTTGCGACCGATTTCAGCCGCTTCTACGAGCACTGCCACATCCTCTCGGAGAAGGATCCGTCAAGGCAGGCGTCGTGGCTCGGGTTGGTGTCGCTGACCCTTGCCGTGCTCACGCAGTTGCTCGACCTTCTCGGCATCGAGATCCCGGAGCGGATGTGAGTCACGCTGGCGTCGCGACGAACCTGCTTCCCGACACGGCCGTCATCGACAATGGCCGGCTCTCCATTGCAGGATGCGACGTCGAGTCGTTGGCCCATGAGTACGGCACACCGCTGTTCATCTACGACGAGGAGCATCTGAGGGCACGGTGCAGGGAAGCGGTCGAGGCGTTTGGACCGAGCGTTGCTTACGCATCGAAGGCGTTTCTGTGCGTGGCGATGGCGAAACTCGTCTACGAGGAGGGCATGGCGATCGATGTGTCGACCGGTGGTGAGATGTACGTCGCCCTTCAAGCGGGAGTGCCGGCAGGGCGGCTCGTGTTCCATGGGAACAACAAATCGCCTGCGGAACTCGAGATGGCGCTTGAAGCAGGCATCGGCCGAATCGTCGTCGATTCATGGGACGAGATCAGGCGCATCGAAGCGCTCGTTGACGCTGGCGCAACTGCACCGTCGGTGCTTGTCCGGGTGAACCCGGGTATCGAAGCGCACACCCACGAGTATCTCCAGACCGGTGTCACCGATTCGAAGTTCGGGTTCCCGATCGCGGAGGCGAAAGCGCGGACTGCGATAGAGCATGTCCGCGCCTCATCAGCAATGGAGTACCGGGGCATCCATGTGCACGTCGGCAGCCAGGTTTTCGATGTGGCGTCGTTCGCGAGGGCGATCGAGTCGCTCGCACCGTTCGTGCGAGAGTCCGAAGCGGCCGAGTTCTCGGTCGGCGGTGGCCTTGGGGTCTCGTACGTTGCAGGCGAGCAATCCGATACGATCACCCATTGGGCAGATGTCGTCTTCGATGCGGTCCGTCGGGCAGGGATCGAGGCGGAGATCGCATCCGAGCCCGGTCGTTCGATCGTCGCCACCGCGGCCGTAACGGCGTACACGGTGGGGACGATCAAGGAGGTCCCCGGTGTACGGACCTATATCGCCGTCGATGGGGGGATGTCGGACAATCCGCGACCGGTGCTCTACGACAGCGGTTACGAAGCCTTCCGAGCGGTAGATGCCGACGCACCGCGTCCGTCACGGGCCCACATCGTCGGCAAGCACTGCGAGTCTGGCGACATCATCGTTCGTGACGCTTCGGTTCCCGAAGACCTGGCTGTCGGCGACGTGTTGTGCACACCGGTGACGGGTGCGTACGGCCATTCGATGGGTTCGAACTACAACAAGGTGCTGCGTCCGGCGGTGGTGTTCGTGGCCAACGGCGAAGCCCGTGTCGTCGTCGAACGCGAGACCTATGAGGACCTGATCGCACGAGACGTCTAGCAGAACGGGCTCTTCGTACTACGTACTACGTACTACGTACTACGAAGAGACGCGCACTGGTGAGTGCTCGTTCTCCGTCCCTATTCGCTCATCTTCCAAGTACTTGGAGCTAGATGCTCATCCCCTCCACAGGGGCATGGGATCGAGTTCTACGAGACTTGAGAGGAACGCAAGCGTCCACGGTGTGGCCTGGGCTTCGGTGAGATACACGATGCCGCGGTTGGGGACGTCGAGCGGGTCGTCCGTCCATACCCACTCGTCTCCCGTGTTCCACCACAGCGGCAGTGGCGTCGGAGGCTCGTCGGTGTTCGATGCTCTGCGTGCCTTGACAACGGATGCCTCAGACTCCTGGCCCCGCGTAGGTGTCGAGCCTTCGACGGTGCTCAACTCACCGACCGCTTCGGACCCGGTGGCGAGCACGATCGATCGGTGGTCGACCGTGTACTGGTCGAACGTCTCGATGAACTCGGGGTCGATCGCTTCGATGGTGCCGGAGATGATCGTCGCGAATCGGTCGGCAAGGTTCACCTCGACCTCCGCTGACGCGGTGGAATCAGGTGCCATCCTCACCGGCGGCGTGTACGGGACCGGGAAGTTCTCGATCTCCACGAGGTCGACGAGTGGGGCTATGAGGTCGGATATCCAGCTTGCGTCGAGGTCAGACATGATGATCGCCCTATCGAGCTCGAGTCGAGTGAGCTGCTCGAGCGCACTCTCGGGGCTCGATTCGTCGATGACGATCACCGGGCTGTCGAATACCGAGGCATCGTTCTCGCTGGCCGAGAGCTTGCGTGCTTCGGCAGCCGAAACGATCACGGCTGTTGCGGGGCTGTTCGTGTAGTTCGAGGCGACGACGGTGTTGTACGCGGTAGCCGGATCCTGTGAGAACCAGTCGAAGTCGATGATTCTCGCAGCCTTGAGAGATTCGTAGGCGTTGACGGGGATTCCTTCGGGGGTGCGGATCTCGAAGTGGATGTGGGGGATGGTGTTCTCGGCATTGCCGCTGTCACCAACCCATCCGAGGATCTGCCCTGCAACGACTTCCGCCCCGAGTTCGATTCCTGGGGCGAGGCAACTGTATCCATCGGTATCCGTGCCTGGGAAATCGGTGTTGAGGTGTACGTAGCGTGATTCCCATCCGTCGTCACCTCTCAGGATCACTGCACAACCTGCGAGACGCTGGTCGTAGGTCGTCCTGATCACGGTTCCGTCATGGGAAGCAACAACGGGGAGGCCCTTCCACCCGTACGTGCCGATGTCGACTCCGTGGTGTTCCCTGGTGCACCCGTCCCTGCATGCGCCGAAGCCGTCGTAGTAGCCGGCCCTGCCGACGATCGGGAACACGATGTCACGGACGACCTCGATGCGCTCGACCGGGGTGAAACCTACTTCTTCCTCTTCAGGTGGGGCGCAAGGGTCGATCTCGGCGTCTTCAGGCGATTCCTCGCCGTCTGTGACGTCTTTCGTTTCGTCCCCGGTTGGTTCGGTGTCTGTGTCCTGAGCGCTGTCTTCCGCCGCCATTGTGGTCGTGGTGACCGTCGAGTCACTGTCCTCGGTTCCGTCGTGGGATGCCTCGTCAGATGCCTCGTCGGTCTCGTCTGCCGACTCTCCGGTGTCGACGCCGGTCGGCTGTGTCTCCGGGTCACAGATGTTCAATTCAACATCTTCATCTTCCAGCACCGGATCTGGTTCTGGCGGAAGCGTCGTGGTCGTCGTAGGAGCAACGGTTGTGGTGGTGGTGGTTGTGTCGGCCGCTGCGGTTGTTGTCGTCGTCGTTGTCGGTGCAACCGTGGTTGTTGTGGTTGTTGTCGTCGGTGCAGCGGTTGTTGTGGTGGTCGATGCTGGGGCGGTTGTGGTTGTTGTCGTGGTGGTGTCGACCGGAGCGGTTGTTGTGGTGGTCGATGCTGGGGCGGTTGTCGTGGTGGTGTCGATCGGAGCGGTTGTTGTTGAAGCCGGGGCGGTTGTGGTGGTGTCGGCCTCAGTCGTTTCGGTGGTGTCGGAATCCGGGGGTGCGTCTTCGGCGCGCGTCGGAGATATCGAAAAGGCCGCTATGACGGCAAGAACTACCACAGCGACCGCTGTGCGGAAAGGAAGTGCTGCTATTTTCATGAACTCGTTTCCACCTCGTTCGAGCCACGCGGCTCGCCCCTCCTGCCATTGTAACCGAAGATCGCGTGCTGTGTAGAGCGACTATTGTCGCGAACCCATGGAGAACACTATCGGTATCGGGTTGCTTGGAGCTGGAACGGTCGGCGGCGCGCTCGTGCGTCGACTCGTCGGCGAGTCAGAGGCGATCGCACTCAAGACGGGGCTCACGTTCGACGTACGCAAGATCGGTGTCAGCCGCATCGACCTGGAGCGTGACTTCGCGGTCACCGACGGGCTGTTGACGGAGGATCCGTTCGAGGTCGTGAACGACCCTACGGTCGACCTCGTTGTGGAGGTGATGGGAGGTAAGGACCCGGCCGGGGACCTCATCCTTGCCGCACTCGAGGCGCGCAAGCCTGTCGTTTCGGCGAACAAGGAGCTGATCGCAGCTCGCGGACCCGAACTCATCGCCGCAGCCGAACATGCGGGGGTGCCGTTCTTGTTCGAGGCTGCTGTCGGCGGAGGCATCCCGATCATCAGACCGTTGTCTGAGACACTCGCGGGTGAGACGCTCGACAGGGTGCTCGGCATCGTCAACGGCACGACGAACTACATCCTGACCCAGATGGAAGAGGGGGCGACCTATCTCAGCGCCCTGGAACAAGCTACAGAACTCGGATATGCAGAACCAGACCCGACTGCTGATGTGTCTGGTGCAGACGCTGCAGCCAAGGCAGCAATCCTTGCGTCGCTCGCGTTCGGAACGTGGGTGGACGTCGCTGACGTGTACACCGAGGGAATCGACGATCTGACATCCGTGGACATGTCGTTCGCCGCCGAGTTCGGGTTCGTCGTCAAGCTGATCGCGGTGTGTGAAAGAACGGACGCCGGTGTCAACGCCAGGGTCCACCCGGCGATGATCCCGAGGGACCACCCGCTTGCTTCGATCCGCGGGGCGACGAACGCCGTGTTCATCGAGG
>JBDLIR010000166.1:0-5099 GCA_039714815.1 Actinomycetota bacterium
GCTCGGGTTCGCGCAGTGCCGAGGCACCCCCTGACGTGAACAGGTCGAGTGCCTCGGTGCCGCTGAGGCGCTCCCCGGTGGTGATGCCGTGTCGGTCCATCGCTGCGGCCATACCCCACAAAGGATGGGGTGGCTCGACGGGGCTATCGGACGACCCGGCCATGGGGATGCCAGCGTGCAACAGTGACTGGAACGGGTACACCCATCCAAGGCGATCGGCACCGACCCGCCTGGCGATCCACTCCGACTCAGACGCGAGAAATGCCGGCTGTATCGCTGCGGTGACACCCAGCTTCGCGAACCGCTCGATCTGGCCGGGATCGATCACCGATACATGCTCCATCCTCAGGTCGGCCGGGTTCGCTCCATCGGCGATGAGGTCCTCGAACAGGTCGAGGACTCCAGACACAGCCCTGTCCCCGATCGCGTGGACGGCGACCATCCCTCCGAGCATCAGACTGTGACGAGCGACAACCGTATCGGCCACCGTCAACCGGTACGTTCCTGTCGTGTCTAGGTCTGAGAACGCGTTCCACATCGCAGCCGTGTGACCACCGAGGCTGCCATCGGCGAACCGTTTCACGCCGAGCCATCTCAAACGTCCGGTAACGCCGGTGATCGTCCGTGCAGCGTGATCGAGCTGGTCCGGCGTGTCTGCGATCACAAACCCGTGCACCTTGATCGGCAGGTCGCGTGCTACTTCACGCCAGAGCTCCGCCTCGGCAGCCAGTTTGTCTGACGGTGATTCTCCGTGTCCGATCATCGCCCCGATAGATGTGAGGCCAAGCCCTGCAAGTCGTCTCAGGCCATCAAGGAGATGGTTCGGTTCGAGGCGCCCACCGCGGGCGAGGGTTCCCGCGATCAACCCGACCGCTGTCTCTCTCAGCACTCCGGTTGGCTGTCCGTTGGTGTCCTTGTCGATGACGCCTCCCTCGGGGTCTCGCGTCGCGTCAGCGATGCCGGACTCCGTGAGCGCCTTCGAGTTGGCGACCGCGACGTGGCCGCAATAGCGGTAGATCACGACAGGGCGGTCCGAGATCGCTGCATCGAGGTCCGACCGGGTGGGAAGTCTTCGCTCGGCGAGGCTCTCATCATCGAATCGCGTTGCAACGACCGGTGAGCCCTGGGGCAGCGAACGGGCATGTTCGACGAGGCGGTCCCGGAGGTCCTCCATCGTCGAGGCCGACTTCAGTGAACACCCGCGTAAGAGGGCGGAGTACGGGACGGCGTGGATGTGGGCGTCGCGCAGTCCGGCAACGAGCGTCCCCCCGACGAAGGTGTCCTCGACAGCGCCCGTGCCGCGGAGATCCTTGCGAGAACCGATCGCCACGATGCGCCCGTTGTCGATTCGAACGGCGTTTGCTGCGACCCCGGATGGGGATATCACACGGTCCGCCGTGACGACCCGGATCACGGCCGTACGAGGTCCGCAGGCATCCATGCCTCGACGATGGAACGTATCTGATTGTGGAGATGCCCGTTGGTGGAAACCACGAGTCCCATCGACGGAGAGGATTGACGCCCGAACGGGTCGGTGACGACGCCACCTGCCTCGCGCACGAGGACCATGCCTGCGGCACCGTCCCATGGTGCGATGCCGAGTTCCCAGTATGCGTCGTACCTTCCCGCTGCGACCCAGGCCAGGTCGAGGGCTGCCGAGCCCATGCGTCGGAGGCCGTTGATCTCTTTGAGCATCTCTCGTACCACGATCGAGAGCGACTCGGCATGCACGTCGTGGTCGTAGGGAAAGCCGGTCGCTACGACCGAGCGGCCTATGTCTGTGACGTCCGACACGGATATCACATGACCGTTCAGCCGTGCTCCGCCACCGTCAAAGGCAGTGAAGAGCTCGTCCCTCAGCGGATCGTAGACAACGCCGACGAGGCCCTTCGTGCCGTCATAGAGCGCGATCGAAACCGAGATGTGGGGGATACCGTGGACGAAATTGACGGTGCCGTCGAGCGGGTCGATGATCCAGTGCCGCCCCGGGTGGTGCGTGCCGCCACTCTCTTCGGCGAGCACTTCGTCCTCAGGCCTTGCGCTGGCGATCACGTCGACGATCGCTTCCTCTGCGGCCCGGTCGACGGCCGTCACCGGGTCGAACTTGCCCTTGTACTCGGGGTCAGGCGCTGCGCCAAAATACTCTGTGATGATTTCTGCCCCCGCCTGGGCAGCTGCGATTGCGACATGAAGATCGTCCATGACCCCGATAGTATCGCCATTCGGGTCGCCCGCAGTCCGAATGCCCGATGCGGTCCTATGCTCCCGATTCATGATTCCCATCGCCCTCATCGCACTGAGTTCGCTTCTCATGTGGGCAGCTTTCCCCCCGCTCGGGATCGCTCCGCTCGCGTTCGTCGCGCCTGTGCCCTTCTTCCTTGCGATCCGTATGGTCGAGAAGCCCTCGCATGCGATCATCGCCGGATTCGCCTGGGGGGCCGGCTTCTTCGGTTTGCTGTTGACGTGGATCGTCGTACTCGGCTTCGTTGCCTTCTTCCCTCTCGTTGTCTTGATGGCGACGTTCTCGGCTGCTTACGGGTTCACTGTGTGGACGTTCCGACTGTGGCCGGCATGGCGGTGGTGGCTGATCGCGGTGGGCAGCTGGGTCGTGATGGAGTGGATCAGGGGCCGTTTTCCTTTCGGGGGGTTCCCATGGGGCGACATCGGCTATCCAGCTGCGAGCCTTCCCGGTGCGTCGGGATCTGTGCAGTGGATCGGCCCCGCCGGTTGGACGGTGCTCGTGGTCGGGGTCGCTGCCGGCCTCGCACTCGTGATCGAGTCGCACAAGGAGTGGCGGCTGTTCGTCGATCCTGCAGTCGTGACGTCGCTGCTCATTGTCGGAGGATTCCTCTTCGCCCCTTCGCCCGGCGCACAGGTGTGGCGGACTGCGATCGTCCAGGGGTCTTCCCCATGTCCGCAGGTGCGATGTCAGAACGAGAACCAACGGATATACGAGAGCCACCTGGAGATGACGAGATCGATACCGGCCGGTTCGGTCGAGTTCGTCGTGTGGCCTGAGAACTCGTTCGGGACACCGTTTGAGCCGGAAGAGAACGACACGGTTCGGAGAGAGATCATCGAGGAGGCGCGCAGGCTCGAGGCGTACATCCTGATCTCTGGCACAAGGATCGTCGGTACGGACGAGTTTCTCAACGTGAACGTTCTCTACTCGCCCGAAGGCGTGAAGGTGGGCGAGTACTGGAAACGACACCCCGTCCCATTCGGTGAGTACGTGCCTCTTCGGGGTCTCCTCAACTTCATACCGCAACTCGATCAGGTTCCGCGAGACATGGTCCGCGGAACCGAAACGGTCGTGTTTCCAACCGAGTTCGGGGTCGTGGGCTCAGCGATCTCGTTCGAAGGGTCCTTCGCCAGGAGCATGAGGTCCATAGCAAAGGCGGGTGCCGAGATCGTGACTGTTTCGACGAATACATCGAGCTACGGGATCTCAGCCGCATCCGACCAGGCCATCGGCATGGTGAAGGTCAACGCCGCGGGGATCGGACTCGACACCGCATATGCATCGATCACAGGGAAGTCGACGTTCATCGCTGCCGACGGATCGAACGGCACGAAGACCGATCTCCTCGAGCAAACGATCCTCTACGGCAACCTCCAGTTCACCGGAGGACGCCAGACGATCTGGGTCCGTTTCGGTGATTGGCTGGCCGTCCTCGCGATGGCGGGGTTGGTAGTGGCGGTTGCTCTGCCTGGAACCCGGGCCAAAGATGAGGCGCAGTCCAGCATGTTCGGAAGCTGACGCGACCTCGGGCTTCCGGCGTCTGAAACCGTTCTTGCGTGTTTCTGGACAATGCAACTAGACTCGGACGGTCAAAAATTCTCGGTGGCTCACGCGGGTGTGTGTTGAGCGCCGGATTACTGCGTGAGATGGCTGAAGAAAGGCTCAAACCACATGTCTGACATTCTCAAGGCGTCGAGACCGAAGGGACGCTCTCGCCGTCCGAAGACGTATGACGAGGATCGCACCTGTGCGACCCCCGATTGCGATACGAAACTTTCACGGTACAACCGTGCCGAATTCTGTCACACGCATCGTCCCGTCCGGTACCCACGACTCCGCGGCGTGCTGAACGTGGAGGAGTGAGTCAGACTCCAGACACCTGATTTCAAGACGAGAGTGGGCGCCCATCGGGCGCCCACTCTCGTTCTGTCTGGTGTCTGATATCTGGTATCTGGCTTCTGGTATCTGGCTTCTGGTATCTGGCTTCCTACTTCTCGTACCTGGCGATCGCATCGATGAGGATGTCGATGCCCCGGTCGAGGTCATCCATGGTCACGTTCAACGGTGGTATGAACCGGATGATGTTGTCCGCCGGGCCACAGTTGAGGACGAACAAGCCGGATTCGAACGCATTGGCTGAGATTGCAGGGAACGCATCAGGGTCAGGCGTGTTGCCCTCGGTCACCAGATCGATGCCGATCAACAGACCCAGGCCACGAACGTCTCCGATGGTCCGGTACCGATCCTTCGCTTCGTTCCAGCGTGCGAACGAGTGGGCGGAGCGCTCCGCCACGCCGGGGATGACGTTGCGTAGTTCGTTGACGACAGCGTTCGCCGCAGCACACGACACGGGGTTCCCGCCGAAGGTGGTCCCGTGTGAGCCCGGAGGGAACTTCTCGAGGATCTTCGACGATGATCCCACGGCAGACAGAGGAAGGCCGTTGGCGATCGCCTTGCCCATGACGAGGATGTCTGGCTCGATCCCGTAGACCTGGCTCGTGAACCAGTCCCCTGTGCGGCCGAATCCGCTCTGGACCTCGTCCATGATCATCAGGATCCCGTGTTCGTCTGCGATCGACCGCAACGCTGATAGGAACTCGAAGCTTGCGGGGTAGTAGCCGCCTTCACCCTGCATCGGCTCGACGAGGAATGCCGCGACCTCACCAGGCGTGACCACGTGACGGAACATCATGTCCAGTTCGCGCAAGGCGTAGGCGTTCGCTTCTTCCTGCGTCATGCCCCAGCTGAACGGATGCGGATAGGGAGTGATGAACACCGAGGGAAGGAGCGGATGGTATCCCTGTCGGTACTTCGCCTTGGAGGTCGTGTACGTTACCGAACCCATCGTTCGGCCATG
>JBDLIR010000167.1:0-5088 GCA_039714815.1 Actinomycetota bacterium
GAGCTGATACCGCGAGCTTGCGAGCTGATACGCGAGCGCAGCGAGCTGATACCGCGAGGCGCTAGCCGAGCGTCCGCGGCCAGTCGTCTTTGAGGAGGCGGGACAGGGCACGATCTTTGAGGATCTTCCCTCCGGTCTGACACGTCGGGCAGTAGTTGGTCTCGCGACCGGTCGAGACGATGCGCTGGACGGGTGTAGCGCACACCGGGCATGGTTCGTTGAACTTGCCGTGGACCGCCATGTCCGGGTGGAACGCCGTCACCTTCGTAGGGAATCCGTCTCCGGTCTCTGCGATGCGCTTCTGCGTCCAGGCAGAAAGCACCTCTTTCGAGGCTTCGTAGAGCGCTGCTATCTCGGTGTTCGACAGGTTCGTGTTCATCTGGGTCGGGGAGAGGCCGCAGCGGTGGAGGATCTCATCTGCGAAAGCGCCCCCGATGCCGGCGATGTGTCTGGCATCGGTGAGCGAACGTTTGAGTGTGTGGCGCTCACTGAGCAGTGCGTCCGAAAACTGCCCGACGGTCGCTTCGGCTATCTCGATGCCCCCCGGGTCGATCCCTGGCAGGTCTTCGGTGCGCACGACCGACAGAGACGCTCTGCGCTTGGTTCCCGCCTCGGTGAGGAGCAAGGAACCCGAGGAGAAATCGAAGGCTGCCAGGCCGTTGCGCTTCGGGATCGCCATCGGCGCATCTGCCCACTTCAACCTGCCGGCGACCATCAGGTGGATGACGAGGTGCAGATCCTCGGTGAGGTCGATAGCGATCCGTTTGCCGATGCGGTGAACGCTGATGACTCTTTGAGACGACACAGTTTCGATGGGCGGATCGAAGGTACGCAGCAGGGAGAACGACGCGATCCGGACATCGGCGAGCGTCTGGTCGACGATCCGCGGCCTGAGCGCGGCAAGATACGCCTCGATCTCGGGGAGTTCAGGCATCGACGACCATCATCTGAACAGATCTTCCTGGGCGGGACGGACGATGTCCGTTGCGCGACCCTCGCCCGCCACGTCGAGGCCGCGCACGATGGCGACCGGTATCCCCGTCGCCTTGCCCATGACGAGGTCGGCGGCTGCGGCGATCTCATCGACGATGTTGACCTCGGTCACATTGAGTTCGTTTCCGTGCGTGTCTCTCGTGCCTTTGAGGTCGATGATCGGGGTGACTCCGCTCACGCCGATGGCGACGTCCACGAGGCCCCTGCGCCAGGGGCGGCCGAACGTATCCGTGATCACGACTCCGATGTCTGCCCCGGTCGAGCGTGTGATGAGGGTTCTCAGCCTGTGTGCCGATCGATCCGGGTCGATCGGGAGGAGGAGGGCGTAACCGGCGGAGACGTTCGAACGATCCACCGCGGCGTTGGCGCAGATGAACCCGTGACGGGTCTGTGCGATCACGAGGTCGCCGCGCTTTCGAATGATGGCTGCCGCCTCATCGGCGATGACCGCGCGATATGCCTCTTCGGTCGGGATCTCGACGATGCGGCCTTCCTGTTTCGAGATCACCTTGTGGGTGATGACGAGGATGTCGCCGCTCACGAGTTCGAGGCCCCCGGCGTCGATCGCATCGACGACCATCGTTGCGAGATCGTCGCCAGGACCGATCTCGGGCAGGCCGGAAATGCCGAAGATGGAGACGCTGCTCATCGTGATGCCTCCTCGAGGATCTCGCTAGCGAAAGCGGCGCCGTGGTCTTCGCCTGTCAACCGCGTGTCGCCGGGGACGACGGCAACATCGAATCCATCGCCGATGGGCACGTCCCGGCTGTCAGCCTCATCGACGTACAGGACGTCGATGAGGCCGTCGTACGCTTCGAGCACGCCGCGCGTCCCGCGTGATAGGCCCACTCCCGCCATGACCTCGTCTGCGGGACCCTTGAGCGGTGAGCCGCCGAACAGGGGACTCACGCCGACCCGGTGGGGGTGGGTGAGAACCGCTGCCCTGATCGAATCGATGGCGAGGATCGGCCATATGGACAGCGGAGGGTTCGACGGGGCGATCACGAGCGTATCCGCGCCAGAGATCGCCTCGATGACTCCGGGTGCCGGGGATGCCCGGGGTGCGCCGTGGTACGCAACGGAGCGAACAGCATCGACGTGACGTCTGTCGACGAAGTACTCCTGGAACGACAACCACGACCCGTCTTCGATCTGCACGAAGGTCTCGAGCGGATCGTCGGTTGCAGGCAGCAGTTCGCAACCGATGCTGAATGCGCCTGCGAGTCGTGTGGTCACCGCTGACAGAGGCACTCCGTTGGCAAGCAGTTGTGTCCGATACAGGCACACAGCGAGATCCCTGTCACCCAGTGCGAAAGACGTATCGACACCGAGGTTTGCGAGCTCTTCCATCGCTGTGAAGGTGTCATCGCGGCGTCCCCAGCCATGAGGGCCTTCGACGTTCGCAAGCGTGTAGAGCACCGTATCAGGGTCAGGAGAGACGCGAACGCTATATCGTTCAGTATCGTCACCGACGTTCGCTACAACGGTGAGCTGGCCAGGATCGAGGACGGACCGAAGAGCTCGCGCCATCCTTGCCCCGCCCACTCCACCGGCAAGTAGCGTCACTTGGTGATTGCAACCTTGTCGAATCGACCCCAGAATGCACCTCACATGTCCATGACGCCCACCATTGAAGCGACCGTCGCCGTTGCTCTCATCGCCAACACGACCGGCGGCTACCAGGCCACGGTCGATGCTATCGATGCGCAAGTGTACGCGCTCCACGACGTCGTCGTGATCGGAGCCGACACCGAACGTGCGGCAGCATTGGGTCAGGACGTTGCTGTGGCACCCACGCTGACCGATCTCGTCAACAGCCTCGACCGGACCGTCGACTTCGTGTGGGTACTACACGAGGGAGCTGTCCCCGCCCCGGATGCCCTCACGATGCTTGTTGCCGATGCCGACCGTATCGGTGCGGGGATCATCGGGTCGAAGATCCTCGGAGCGGGCCGGGAAGAGCTGGTATCGATCGGGTTGATCACCGATGTGTACAACGTCCCCTACACCGGACTCGACAGACAGGAGCGAGATCAGGGGCAGTACGACATCGTCCGCGAGGTAGCGGGAGTGTCTGGTGTATCGGCCCTGATCAGGAGAGACCTCATCATCGGCCTCGGCGGTGCGGATGACCTGATGACCCCGATCGCGTCAGCCATCGACCTCGGCCAACGCGCCAGGCTGCGTGGTGCGATCGTCGCCATCACCGCGGCGTCAGAGGTCGTGTTCGAGTACGAGATGGTCGACCGGCCACGATGGAAAGCGGAAGCAAGCAGGATTCGGTCTGTGATCAAGGCCTATGGACTCGTCACGCTGCTGTGGGTCCTTCCGTTCGATTTCTTCTCGGGCCTCGTCGAATGGATCGTGTCTCTCTTCTTCGGGAAGTGGTACGCCTCTGACTGGGTCCGGTCGTGGGCATGGAACATCGGGCACTTGCCGGGGACGATCAAGGCCCGCCGCTCGGCACGTTCTGGCAACGTGATCGGTGACTCCGGCCTGTTCCGGTTCCAGCGCAGCGGAAGTATCCGATTTCATGTGATGCTGACGCGTACGGCCAAGAGCCTGCGCCGCCGTCTCCCCGGTGATGACAGGCTCACCTTCGAATCGATCGGAAGGGATGTCCGTCAACCGGCGTTCGTCATCGGGATCCTCGCGGTCGTCTTCGTGCTGGTTGCCGCACGGAACCTGTGGTCAGAGGGGTTCCCCGCTATCGGTTACACGCTGCCGTTCCCGTCCAGTGGCTGGGATGCGCTGAGCGCGTACGCCGGTGGGTGGAACCCTGCAGGTTTCGGCAGCCCCGATCCTCTGCGGCCGCTGCTTGCGATCGCGGGCATCGCAAAGATCGTGACCTTCGGCGCTCCGTCGCTCGGGGAGTACATCCTCGGTGCTGGCACCCTGCTCATCGGAATCTGGGGTATGACCCGCCTACTGAGAACGTGGTCGATCCCTCCGGTTCCCGCGCTGCTCGCCGGCATCGTCTATGTCGCAGGGCCAGGCGCCCAGGCCATCGGCGCGAACACCCACATCGGCACGTTGCTTGCGATCGGAGTTCTCCCATGGGCGATGCGGATGACATTGGCCCCACTGCGCGACAGCGGTTGGGCCATCGCCGCCAGGCTCGCCGTAACGATGCTCGTGTTCGGATTACTCGGTGCGTTGTCACCGCTCATGCTGGCGGTTCCGGTGGTCCTCGTTGGCATTTACGCGCTGTTCTTGCTTCGAGAGGGTGACGCCTGGCGTGCGTTCATCGTGGCGCTTGTCGGCACCGCCGGAGGCCTCTTGCTGCTGAGTCCGTGGATCTGGAGCGTCGGGCTCCTGGGGATCGCCCGCTCAGGTTACGCATACTGGATTGCATCTCCGATCGTGACCGTTGCAGGGGCTGCCGTTGCGGTCGCTGCGGTTGTCGGCTCGACGAAGCGTCTGGGGTTCGTTGCAGGTTGGGCAGCCTTGATAGCTGGAGCCGGCTTCTTCCTCGCTCGTGCCGGATCGTATGGCCTCGGTACAGAGGCTGAATCCGTCGCCTTGGCCGTCATGAGCCTCGGGATCGGCATACTCATCGGTATCGTTACCTCTGTCCTGACAGCTCACGAAACGGGCAGAGCCGGACGGGTCATCGCAGGTATCGGCGCGGTCGGTGCCGTGGTCCTGATTGTCGCCGCGTCCACGATCGTTCTCGGAGGAAGGATCGGGCTTTCTGGTGACAGGTTCGTCGAGGGCCTTGCATTCACCACAGCCGAAGAGGGTGTCGCGGAACGCTCACGGGTACTGATGGTCGGTCCTCAAGAACTGCTCCCCGGTGACTCTAGAACGATCAAGAACGGCGCCTACCGTGTGGTCTCGGCCCCGTATCCCGATCTGGGAGAGGCCCGCCTGGCGGAACGTCTCGCGTTTGACAAGCATCTCCAGTCCAAGCTCGAGTTGATCACTTCGGGTGAGACGAAACGTGCAGGTGGTGAACTCGCGGAGTTCGGCATCAGGTGGATCGTGGTCGTCGGAGATAGCACGAGCGACGATCCCGATGAGTCCTCCGTGGCATGGCGGCAGGTGTTCGCAGGGCAACTCGACCTGCTCCCGCTCAACGCTGCGACGGCCAAC
>JBDLIR010000168.1:0-5081 GCA_039714815.1 Actinomycetota bacterium
GCCCTGGCGAACACGTCATCGAGCATGACCTCGGTGAGCCTTCCCGTGAAGGTGTTCTGCTGGGACACGTGGTAGCTCATCACGACGGACACCCCTCCGACGACAACCATCTTGCCGTGCCCGAACTTCGGGCGCGGCCTGGGGAGATCGACTCCCGCTCTCCCAAGGTACGCCCACAGCGAGTGGTAGGCGATCTGGCCGAGCACGACGTACACCGCGACCTTGTCGAGGAGTGCAAGTTCGGCATCGAACCACTGCGAACAGTTCTCCCGCTCGGCCGGTGTCGGCTTGTTCTGTGGTGGCGCACACCTCACGGGTGCGGTGATCCAGACATCGGTAAGGGAAAGCCCATCACCACGATCGGTCGATGTGGGCTGGTTCGCCAGACCCGCGGTGAACAATGCCCTGTACAGCCACTCCCCAGAGCGGTCTCCGGTGAACATCCTCCCCGTCCTGTTGGCGCCATGTGCGGCGGGAGCGAGTCCGATCACCGCGATCCGCGCCTCCTCGTCGCCGAATCCGGGGACAGGCCGGCCCCAGTACTCGTCGTCCCTGAAGGCAGCTCGCTTCGTCTCGGCTACCTCCTGGCGCCACGCGACGAGCCTCGGACATGCCGAGCAGTCGATCAGCGCCTCGGTGAGAGCGCTCAGCGAGGTGGCAGCGCCGCCCGTGAGTAGTTCGATTCGTTGCTCCACAACAGCCACCCCATCCCAAGATCGCTCACGCTTGACTGTATCGCACGCTGCTGTGCGTCGTCGATCGCCCAAGTTTGGAGCCACGGGCGGAAATATGCATGGCCATCGGCCTTGCCCATACCGCTGGCGAGGGCGGTCATGACGATCTCCTCGGCGAACTCGTCCGGATCCTCGTATCCCTTCCAGCCGCTTCCGTAGTTGGTCGAATACAGCGTTGGCGAGAGAACATCGACGATACGCGAGATCGCTGAAGGCCGTTGCCCAACACCCTCATCGGACGTCGACTCCAATACGATCCCGAGCAGCGTCGTCGACACCGTGCATCCCACAGGGTTGAGGACCGAGTACGCCCTGGTGAGGAACGCATCGATCGATGCAACCCGGACCTCCTGGTTGTAGTCGCCGTCGAACACTGCCGTTGAAACGTCCCCGCCAAGGGGATACGACACGTAGTCGAACTGGACCTCGTCGAAGCCGAGCTCGCAGGCTTCGGCTGCGAGCGCTATCGAGTACTCGTATGAGGCGGGATCGGACGGGTCGAGCCATGCGAAACCGTTGCGCGTCCGCCACAGTGTCCCATCCTGGTCGCGCACGGCATGGTCGGGTTCGGCCTCGGCGTAGAAGCTGTCCTGGAACACACCGATCCTCGCGATCATGAACAGACCGCGGTCATGGCCCTGTTTCACCACATCGGCTGCATCGAAGTAGCTACTCACCGCGCCTATGGCATTGGCGGTGGCGAAGTCCGTCGGATACACGACCGTCCCATCCTCTGTCTTGAGGTCGACCGCAAGGGCGTTGATGCCGGTGGTGTCCCCAAGGTCGAGGATCGTGTTCCAACGCTCCGAATCGAGGACGTCCTCTGGCGCTACACGCAGTGCGTTGACAACGAGCGGGGACATCGACATATCGAACTGGTCGACAACGCCATCCCAATCCATGTCAACCGATACCCACGCCGGACGCGACAGGCTGATCGAGCCAGGGATGGCGCGCTCGAGCGAGTATCGACCTTCATTGTCCGTCGTGTCACGAGCGGCCCCGCGCACGACCACTGCCCCAGGGAGCGGGCGACCGGAATCCGTCGTTACCGTGCCCGTGAGCACGACAGGTTCGAGGCGGAACTCGATCCTGCCTGCATCGGGATACTCTTCGATCGTGACCTCCGAAGAGTGGAATCCATTGGCTGACACTGTCACATCGATCGGCTGCCCCTCCCACACGACGACGGGATCAGCTTGAGGCGGGTTCGGGACCTCCACCCCATCGGCTGCGACTGTCGCAGCGAGCCCCGCGAGGTCGTCTGCAGCGAGCACCGACACCGAGATCGTTGGTGCACCCAGCTCCGGCGGTGTCACCGCATCGCCTGGAGAGACACTCAGGGCACCCGAACACGCCGATACGGCGAGGCCGAGTACGGCGAGAATCATCGAGATCCGATGGCTCATCAGGAGGCACCTATCGATAGGTCGGGTATAGGGGAGAACCCTGAAATGGTAGAACCTTCTTGCCTATCTAGCCACATGGTGATAACTTCCTATTGCGCTGAAGGGCCTGCGCATGCCAACGAAGCCGGGGGGATTCATGGCGCATGCTGGACGAGACACGACGTCAGATGCGATCGGCATATATCTCGAGGCGGTATCTTGCCACGAATTACTTGAAGCCGAGGACGAGGTGCGCCTTGCGCGCAGCATCGAACAGGGCAACGAGGCTGAAGCTGAGCTTGCTTCATCCAGGGACATCTCACCTGGGCGCCGTGTCGAACTCGTACGCCAGGTACGCCACGCCGAACACGCCAAGCAACAGTTCATCCGCTGCAATCTGCGCCTCGTCATCTCCATAGCGAAACGCTACACGGGCAGAGGACTCGACCTCCTCGACCTCATCCAGGAGGGCAACCTCGGTCTCATCCGTGCGGTCGAGAAGTACGACTGGCGCAAGGGCTTCAAGTTCTCAACGTATGCCACATGGTGGATTCGTCAGGCGATAACCCGCGGGCTCGGGAACCACGGACGTACGATCCGGCTCCCGGTTCACATGGTCGATGTCGTTCGAACGGTGCGTGAAACCGAACTCACCCTCAAAGAGGCACTCCACCGGATGCCGACGGTGGCTGAGATCGCAGATCTGAGCGGTCTCGACGAAGACAAGATCCTGATCGCCCTGAGTGCCCCCGGCGACACCGTCTCACTCGACCGGCGTGTCGGCGACGACGGTGATGCCGAACTTGGAGACTTCGTGACGGATGCGAGCGTAGATGACCCGTTTGCCAGGGTGACTGACAGCGCCCGTGCCCAGGAACTCGCCAAAGTGATCTCGTTGCTCGACGATCGCGAACGCACGGTCCTCGTGCTCCGATACGGCCTGGATTCGGAACCGCCGCGCACGCTCTCAGCTGTCGGCGAACTCCTCGGTGTGACCCGCGAACGCGTGAGACAGATCGAAACCCGGGCGCTTGCCAGGCTCCGCCATCCTTCCGCCGTGTACGATCTCAAGAGCCTTCTGTAGGACAGCTCACAGCTGCGAGAGCGTAAATCGTAAATCGTAAATCGCCAGAAGCGGAAGTCGGAAGTCGGAAGTCAGGAGGAAGCCGTCAGCCGTCAGCGGAAGAGCCGTCCTTCGCTTTCCGACCGTGAACCGTGAACCGCTTGCCCTGCACCACCTATCCACGCCTCTTCGATTTACGATTTACGATTTACGTCCTGCTGTCCTCAGAACAGCCTCATGATGTCCGAGTCTGAGCCGCGCAGGAGTTCATAATCGACCTCCACCCATGCAATGTCGCGATCGTCACAGAGGACCTTCGCCTGGGGCTTTATCGATTGGGCGGCAAAGATGCCCCTCACGGGTGCAAGACGGGTATCGCGATTGAGGAAATCGAGGTATCGGGTCAACTGCTCCACACCATCGATTTCTCCCCTGCGCTTGATCTCGATCGCGATCGTGCCGTCGCTTCCATCCCTGCACAACAGGTCGACGGGACCGATCGGCGTCGGGTACTCACGGCGGATGAGTTCGACGCCGTCGCCGAATGTCTCCGGACGCTCAGCGAGAAGACGCTGGAGCTCGAGTTCCACACCATCTTTCTGGAGACCGGGGTCCTCCCCCATCTCCATGTCCGTCTCGAAGTGAATGTCTGCGAACTCGATGATGAGCTTCTCGCCTTTGGGGTTGGTCACGACCCATGCGTCCCCGTCATCGGTCAACGTGTTCGGAGCGTTCATCCAGTTGAGCGGCTTGTACGCGCCACCGTCTGCGTGAACAGCAACACACCCATCGGCCTTCACCATGACCAATCGTGTGGCTGGTGGGAGATATGCCGAAAGCCGGCCTTCGTAACGAACAGTGCACTCAGCGATTCGGATCCGCATGGAACGAGAGGGTACCTCTATCGGAGACCGTCACCGCCACAGCGTGCGAGCCGGACTAGCCGATCGAGCCTTCCATCTGGAGTTCGATGAGCCTGTTGAGTTCCACGGCGTACTCCATCGGAAGCTCTCTGACGATCGGCTCTATGAACCCCGCGACCACCATCGCCGTCGCCTGCGCCTCGGTGAGTCCTCTGCTCATCAGGTAGAAGAGCTGATCTTCACCGACCTTCGAAACGCTCGCTTCGTGACCGATGTCGACGTTCGATTCTTCGATCTCCATGTACGGATAGGTGTCCGACCTGGAATCCTCGTCGAGGAGGAGCGCATCGCACATCACATACGACTTCGCGTTGTCTGCACCCTCTTCGACCCGCACGAGGCCACGGTATGCCGAGCGACCGCCACCTTTGCTGATCGACTTCGATGTGATCAATGAGGTCGTGTCCGATGCGACGTGGACCATCTTGGCCCCCGCATCGAGGATCTGCCCGGTGTTCGCAAATGCGATCGAGAGCACCTCACCGTGGGCGCCTTCCTCCATCAGCCACACGGCCGGGTACTTCATCGTGAGACCTGAACCGAGGTTGCCGTCGATCCACTCCATCGTGGCATTCTTGTAGGCGGCCGCGCGCTTGGTCACGAGATTCAAGACGTTGTTCGACCAGTTCTGGATCGTGGTGTAGCGACAGCGGCCACCTTCCTTGACAACGACCTCGACAACGGCCGCATGCAGCGAGTCCTCGGTATACGTCGGTGCAGAGCACCCTTCGACGATGCCCGTAAACTGGCAAGTTCTCCTTTGGTGGTCTGTGGTTCACCGGACTATTTTGAAAAATATGGAATCCCGGAAAAGCCTGAGCAGCTGGTTGACCACAGTTGTCTTATCAACTGGGCTATACCTCCCCGCAATCTATGGAAGTTCAGAGTGAATGACAATGATATTGAAGTAAAGGTTTCCGGTCGCATGCAGGCTAATTCAGCTGATCCACTACGTACTGCAGCAGCCAAGGGA
>JBDLIR010000169.1:0-5056 GCA_039714815.1 Actinomycetota bacterium
TACCGATGAGCTACCGGATCGTCCAGATATTGCCCGCGACAAATCCGGAGCGCGACGGCTACGGAGCGTAGCTATGATGGGGGCGGGTGTTCCGGTCCTATCCGGACCCTCTGGGCGTAGCGACAGGAGTAAGGGAGACGAGTTTTTGATCTCTGGTTACACATGTTTGGGGCAGAGCGCTGTCGCGCCCCTGCCCGGTGTGTATCGGCCTGATGCTTCCCGCCTGATTCTTTGTCCATGCTGCCCGGCACTCTGATACAACTGGAGGATGTTGTGAAACGAACCCGTTCAAGACTGTCCCTGCTCGCCGCGCTGGCGATGATGTTCTCACTGGTGCCGCTGACGGCTGCATCGGCTGCCCCTGCAACCGGTGTGTTCTTGTCTGAGTTGCATTACGACAATGCGTCGACCGATGTTGGTGAGTTCTTTGAGGTGACTGGTGACAAGGGCGGTGACCTTGTTGGCTGGTCTGTTGTTCTGTACAACGGGAATGGCGGAGCGTCCTATGCCACGATCAATCTGACGGGGACGATCCCTGATGAGGACGGCTCCCAGGGTGCTGTGGCGTTCCTCCATGGCGGTATCCAGAACGGTGCCCCTGACGGATTGGCTCTGGTTGATGACGGCGGTGTTGTTGTCGAGTTCTTGTCGTATGAAGGTTCGTTCGCCGCTGTAGATGGTCCTGCCGACGGCATGACCAGCACCGATATTGGTGTAGCTGAGACTTCGAGTACCGCGATCGGGGAGTCTCTCCAAGTTCTGTCTGGAGTGTGGACCGGTCCCGCGGCTGCGAGCCCGGGCCTGCTGAACACAGCACCGCCACCACCTCCGACCGCCACGGAAGAGAAGATCTACGACGTGCAGGGCTCCGGATCCGACAGCCCATTTGAAGGCCAGCAGGTGATCGTCGAGGGTGTTGTCACGGCTGACCACCAAGACGGCGAATTCAACGGGTTCTTCATGCAGGAAGTGGTCGGTGACGGTATCGCGGAGACGTCGGACGGCATCTTCGTGTACGAGGGCGGCAATACCGTCGAAGTCAACGTCGGGGACGTCGTCAAGGTTGAGGGCACGGTTGCCGAGTTCTTCGGGGATACCCAGATCACGGACGTTGTCGATGTTGCGGTGACAGGTACCGCGGCATTCGCGGCGACCGTTGTGACGCTGCCGTGGCTCGATTTCGATCAGCCCGAGCAGTACGAGGGCATGTACGTCACCATTCCACAGCCGCTGACCATCTCGGAGTACTTCAACTACGACCGCTTCGGCGAGATCGTGCTGACGACAGGTCGCCACGCGACGCCAACAGCGGTCTTCGACCCCGGTTCGACGGAGCAAGCAGATCTTGCCGAGGCGAACGCACTCGGGCGGATCACGCTTGACGACAACCGAACGTCGCAGAATCCTGACCCTGCGATCCATCCCAACGGCGCGGTGTTCGACCTGAACAATCTGTTCCGCGGAGGGGACCTGGTCGAGAACGTGACGGGTGTGGTCAACTACAGCTTCGGAAAGTACCGAATTCAGCCGACCCAGGGCGCCGACTACACGGCTGTGAACTCACGGCCGGCTTCTCCCGATGATGTGGGCGGATCCCTGACCGTTGCGAGTTTCAACGTACTCAACTACTTCACGACCATCGACACCGGTGCAGACATCTGCGGACCTGCCGAGGACCAAGGCTGTCGCGGAGCTGACGACGCTGAAGAGTTCGAAAGGCAGCGAGCGAAGATCGTCTCGGCTATCGCTGAGATCAACGCTGACATCGTCGGCCTGATCGAGATTGAGAACTTCGCTGATGGCGGCGTCGACGAGCCACTCAGCGACCTCGTTTCCGGTATCAACGATGTGCTCGGCGCAGGTACCTATGCCGCTGTGGAAACGGGGGCGGTCGGTGATGATGTCATCAAGGTCGCGTTCATCTACAAGCCGGCGAGCGTTTCGCTGAATGGTGCATACGCAGTTCTTGACAGCTCTGTTGATCCGACGTTCAACGATGACAAGAACCGTGCGGTGTTGGCCCAGACGTTCACACAGCTCTCCAATGGCGAGGGTGTGACCGTGGCTGTCAACCACCTGAAGTCGAAGGGTTCGAACTGTGACAGCCTCGGTGACCCCGACCTCGGTGACGGTGCAGGGAACTGCAACCTGACGCGGACGTCGGCAGCCACTGCCTTGGTCAATTGGCTCGCCGCCGATGCGACAGGGAGTGGCGAGGATGACGTATTGATCATCGGCGATCTGAACTCCTATGACAAGGAAGATCCGATCGATGCGATCATTGCCGGCGGATATGCCGACCTCGTGGCCGACTTCGGCGGCGAGCTTGCGTACTCGTACGTGTTCTCAGGGCAGTGGGGATACCTCGACTACGCGATGGCGAACACCGCGTTGCAGTCAGCAGTGACCGGCACCACGGTGTGGCACATCAACGCCGATGAGCCCGACATACTCGACTACAACACCGATTTCGCGGAACCGGCACAGCAGGCGCTCTACGAGCCGAACGCATACCGTGCCTCTGACCACGACCCGGTGATCGTTGGCCTCGAGTTGGACCGCACGCCACCTGTAGTGACGGCGGAACTGATTCCCGACCACGGCAACTTCTACACGGTCAGCTTCAGCTGCGTGGATGCGGGTGACCCGGATCCAACGTGTGTCGGCGACATCAACGGAATCCCGGTCGAAGACGGGCAAACCGTGGCTTTGATCTGGAACAGGGGCAAGGTAAAGAGTTGGTACGAGGAAGGGATCCTGTTCATCAAGGATTCGGCCTTCGTGCTGACCGTGGTTGGTACGGACAACGTTGGGAACACCGCAACAGCCGTCACCAGCCTTCGCGATTCTCTGATTCCCTGATCGAACATCAGTGGAAGTGTGGGCGGACAGGAATGTCCGCCCACACTTCGTCAGTTTCCTCCAAGGACGTCTGAGCGATATCACGTGCATGTCCGCTCCTGCATGTACCTATGGCACCGAGGCGCGTTCTGTGAGAAGCGCCGACAGGGTGAGGCGAGATCTCGCGGGTGGCACTGGCTGATCTGAGTACCATGGGGCGGGCCAGAAGACGTCGATCGCCGTCGGGCGACGCAGGAACCCAGCCCAGATTCAGCCCGCAGTCTCGAGGACGAAGACCCGTATCTCCCGGTGGTCGGCTCGGGAGCGGTACTTGGCGAAGCCCGGGTAGATGCTCGCCGTTTGTTCGTAGATTCGATCGGTCTCATCCTCGCTCGATCGCCTGGCGGCGACTGCAACGGTTCGATCGCGGTACTTGACGGATGCGCTCGGGTCTGCCTCGAGGTTGTACACCAGTCACCACCGCCGCCGCCACCACCACCGCCACCACTGGTGTCAACGGTGAACGGCACCGTGGCCGAGGTTGTCGTATTGCCGCCCTTCGTGGCCGTGTCCTTGGCAACCACGTACCAGCCCCAGGCGCCATCGCTGAAGCCCTGCAGCGAGACCGTCCAGGTGTCGCCGCCGGAATTGCTTGCGGTGAAGGACTGCGTCTGGGAGCCGCCCGGATAGACGATGACGAATGTGACCGATTTCAGGCCGACGTTGTCGGTCACGGTGGCCGAGAACGTGTACGACGCACCAATCGTGGTGCCGTTGGGATCCATGGCACCGACGACCGGCGCTATGCCGTCGTTACCGCCCGGTCGGGCGTTCGGCGTCGGTGCGCCGGCCTTCTCGGCCGAGATCTGGTGGCCATGTGGCTGCAATGAGCCATCGGCACGTCGAATGTAACCGAGGCCGCGATGGTCTATGACCATGTCTCTCGGCTGGGCGGCTGCTCGCCGTTCAGGGGTCCAGTGGTCGATGACCTTCTGGCGCCGCTCGCTTTCGTCGACGCCGGCCAGCGCCGACGGACTGAACAGGCCTGCCGACAAAAATACGATGCTGATGCCGGCGAGAACCCGGAGTGATCCCTTCCCTTTGGTCATTCCTCAACCCCCAGTTGATTGTTATTCAAAGCAATTTAGCATATTGGAAAGCTTTCTGGCCGGCGGGTTTCCATAAGCCAAGAGTGAAATGCGGCCCGGAATATCAGGTAGTCGTCTTTTTCTTTAGCTCTTCGATCAGGCGCTGCCGCTCAATTTCCGCACTATCGCCGCTGCCGAAGATAAACACGCCGGACGAGTAACTCGTGCCATACGACAGGACGACATTCGCCGTCTGTCCCAACCCGACGAGGAACTCCTCGTCGGTGAGGGTGCTGAGTGGATGGATGAACACGCTCCAGAGAGCTCCCTGCGCAATCGCATATCGGGCATCCAGCGCCGAGTCGAAGTTTGCCTGCATCAGGCGAATGAGTTCTTCGAGGGCAATCGCTTCGGCCGGACCAACCGGTATCATGATACGCATCCGATCCGCGTCGATGTCGTAAACGACGATCGTCTCGAGGCCGGCGACTGTGAGTACCCAGCTGTTACTGCTCTGTACTGCGTTCTCATCGACATTTCTGATGAGCGCACCGAGCCGGTCCACCGTCATCAGTCGTTCGATGGCGTCGAAAGGCGTGGCAGGTGATTCATCCGGCAGATTTTCCTGTGCCACAAGCAAGTAACAAGCCCCGAAACCCAGCAAAACCAGCAGTGGTCTGGCGATCCTTTTTGCGATTCCTGCTGTCATTGAATGATCCTCAATTCACGATCCGGCTGCGCCACCACATCCCGAGTTGCGTGCTGTAGCCGATATCCCTGTGCCGCACTGTGTTCCGGCCGTCGAGCACGTAGTAGGTCGGAAACGCGAACACTTTCCAGTCCCGCGCGATCGATGAGTTGCCAAGCAAAACGGGCACATTGAGCTCGTAACGCTCTACATAGCGCCTGACCTCGTCGAGATCCTGCCAGTCCAGGACGACGGCGACGATTTCGAGATCGCTTTCATCGCGCCAGCGCCGCAGGCGCACGAGGTTGTCCGAGCTCGCCTTGCAATAGGCGCACCACGGCGCAAAAAAATAGACGAGCGTCGGCCGGCCGCGATTCCCCTCCAGGCTGAAATCGCCGCCCCCGAGTACCGGGAGCTCGAGCGCCGGGGCGGAATGCCC
>JBDLIR010000170.1:0-5029 GCA_039714815.1 Actinomycetota bacterium
CGCGGTGGGACAGGGGTGACAACCCGTCCCGGTGAGCAGCAACGTAGCTGCGTACCCAGTCGGGGTTTGTTTTTGCGTACTCGCGGAGAGCCCAGCCGATTGCCTTCCGTATGAAGAATTCGGGGTCGGCGAGGTTCGCCGTGCACGCATCATCGAGTAACCCAGTGTCGGTGTCCGCCTTGTGTCTGAGCTGGCTGATGATGCTCGTGCGACGGAGCCACATCTTGTCGGACGTGATCCAGGAGCGAACCTCGACTTCCGTTGGGCCGCGGTCCTTGAACAGGGCGCGACCGACGAGGTGGCTCGCGATCTCATCGACGAAGTCCCACCATGCACCCTCGATGATCAGCTGCTCGTAGAGTTCCAGCGAGTCGGAAGAGATGAACGTTTCGAACGAGCGGGCGTAGCCGATGGCGAGGTACTTCTCCTCTCGGTGCGGCAAGTCCCAGAGAGCGAGGACCGCTGCCTCATACTCCTGCAGGTCGTCGGGAGCGAAGTCGCTCCTGATCTGCCGGAGGATCGCTGTGCGTCCCGCCTTCTGGACGCCGTAGAACGGCATCTCCGTCTTCATGTACGCGGCCATCGACCCCGCCTTGGCCGGGTCAGCCACCTCCTGGAGTCGGGGCTGCACCGCTGCCACGAGAGATCGGTCGTCCATGCGTGACACGGTAGCGAGCGGACGCATGACTACCTTTGCAGAATGACCGAATCCTCCTCAGCAGATCGCACACGCGACAACCGCGGTACCGCTGTCATCGTTGGCGCAACGGCGGTTTCAGCGATCGCTGTGCTGGTATTCCAAGCACTCGCAAGCCGGACGCTGGGTACTGACGGTTTCGCCCCCATTGCTGTCCTCTGGACCGTGATGTTCCTCCTGTTCACGGTCCTCCAACTCCCCGCTGAGCAGCATCTCACCCGAGCGCTCGTGGTCACCAGGGATCACGACGATCTGCAACGTGTGTATCGAGCCATGCTCGGCGCGTTCGGCGTTGCCCTGGTCATCGGGGTGGTGTTCACCTGGGCGACTCTCGACCGGTTCTTCGAAGGAAACACGGTGTACGTCGCGATGACGGCAGGAATCGTCGTCGCCCGGTCGATCATGTCGACAGCGCGTGGATCACTCGCCGGCCATCGGCGCTTCGCCGCCTACGGGGCGACGATCGCCGTGGAGGCGATGACTCTGCTGCTTGGAGGAATCCTCGTGATGGCCCTGGGCGGTTCCGCTCCTGCTTTCGCAACTGTCATGATCATCGCCCCCCTCGCCACTCTCGTGACAAGTCCGTTCAAGGAGCTCGAAGGACACGGGGACAGAGTCAACGTCGAGCCGCAGCCGGCGTCGTTCCTCGCATGGTTGATCATCGCGACTGCAGCAAGCCAGTCGATCATTGCCGGAGGGCCGATTGCCGTGAGCTTCATCGGGGGAAACGCCACCTCGGTGAGCATCTTCTTCACTTCGTTCGCCCTCCTGCGCGGACCGATCACGTCCGCCTACAACCTCGTGGCGCGTGTTCTCCCAGACTTCACGGAGCTGGCACACGGCGACGATCCCGGACGGCTCTGGGAATGGGGACCGAAGCTGGTCGCGTTCGGCATCGCCCTGGCAGTCGCAGGAGCGATCGGTGCAGGTCTCTTGCTGCGACCGCTCGTCGGCGCAATCTACGGCGAGGCCTTCCGACCTCCGTGGCTGGCTGCGGTGTTAGGCGGCGCAAGCATCGGAGTCGGACTGGGCGCCCTCTTTGCAACCCAGATGTACACGGCTGCCGCAAGAGGAGCACGGTTGGCGACTGGCTGGTTCGTCGCTCTCGCCGCAAGCTTGATCTTCCTGGCGCTGAGCGATGTCGAACCGATCACCCGCACCGCAGCGGCTCTCGGCATCGGCGAGGCGACGGGACTTGCATTCCTCGGCTTCGTGCTCGTCGAACGGGGACCACGGTCGACCTAGCCGGATTCAGCCGTTGGAGTTCCACATCGGCATCGTATTGCCAACAGCTCGATTCCACATGGGAAGGATCCAGCGGTACGGAACCGCCGCCGGACCTCCAAGTACGATGGTTTCGCTCGCACCCAATCGAACGATCTCATCGTCCACGGCGTCAAGCCCTTCATCCGTGAGGAGGAGGACCGGAGCGCCGTCGGTCCCGGCTAGGCTCGCTCCGGCCAACGCGTCTGCGTACTCGGCAGCAGTGGCGAGATACACGATGTCAGCTCCCCCAGGGAAGGTCGCCTGGGAGACTGCTACGGAGATGCCCGACGGATCGGGTGCTCCGATCCGTTTCACGACGGACACCGAGTTCAGTGCCTCGATCTCTTCGAGAACCGCCTCATCGACGGCGCTGCTGTCCCCCACGACGACCACCTCGACGTCCGTCAGCGACTTCAGATACTGGCGGGTGGAGCCCACAAGCGTGTCATCGTCCGTCAGCAGGAGCGGGCCGGCGTTGGATCCGGCGGCAACCGCGGCACTAACGGCTTCCGGGTACGAATAACCGTACGCCAGATAGACGACGGATGGGTCGCTGAACAGAGCATCGGCCACGATGGCAGCTGTCTGATATCGATTCGCACCTCCGAGACGCTCCACAGGGGCGACGGCTGACAGCTCGTCGACTACTTGATCCGACACGGCCATCGGTCCGCCTACGACGAAGATACGCTCCGGTGACATCGCCTCGATTGCAGAGAGCGAGGACGACGGGAGTACGTCGGGTTCAGTGAGCAGGATCGGAAGTTGAAGTGCAGCGCTCGCCGCTCCGACGGCTAGAGCATCCGGGAAGGCCCTGCCCGTCGTCACGAACACGGTCGACGCCCCGCCAGGGTATCCGTCCCTAGCTATGTTCGCCGCCGTCACGAATCGGTTCGCCCCCCAGATGCGCGGAAGATCGACACGTTCGGCCGCCTGGAGCGATGCATACGGGCTTATGACCGTTCCATCCGGCTTGTGAAGCTCGAAGTGGAGATGAGGCCCTGTGCCCTCTGCGTTTCCGCTGTCCCCGACCCAGCCGATGAGCTGGCCTTCCGAAACGTTTGCGCCCGGAGCGACTCCCGGAGCGAATCCCCAGCCTTTCCCATCATCAGTACCCGGGTTGTCGTTGTTCAGATGGATGTACCAGGTCTCCCACCCGTCATCAGCAGTGATGCCCCAGATCGCACAGCACTCGCTGCCGAGTGCCGTGCTCGTATTCCTTACTACCCCATCGTGAGCGGCAACGACCGGCACCCCCTTCAAGCCGTAGGTCATGAGATCGTTTCCGAGGTGTGTGCGTGAGCATCCGGTGCCACGACATGCACCGAACGTATCGGAGTAGTAGACGTCTCCGACGATTGGGAACGTCAGGGGATAGACCTCCGGTTCTTCCCCGGCAACCGCTGGATGGGGCGCGATCAGCGCAAGTTGGGACGCGGCCAATGCCAGCGCGAGAATCAGGGAGCGCCTCATTCAGTCCACATCGGCTTGACCTGGCGGAAACTTGAGGTACGCGTCGCCAGCTCGCCTACCCTGTCGCCATGCGAAAACCCGTTCTCAGCGTCGTCCTGCTCTGGAGTCTGCTGCTCCCCCTCCCCGCTGGAGCGACAGAAGGCGACACCGATGCAAACGTCGAGGTGATAGTCGTCGGCGGTGAGAAGGTCATATCCGAGGGCGTCGTCGACCACCTGCAGATGTGCAGCAACGATCTGACACAGCGAATCGCCGGCTCCAATCGATACACGACTGCCAGCAGCGTTGCGAAGCTGGTCGACGTTTCCGGAGGCACCGCATACGTAGCATCGGGGGAGCAGTTTCCAGACGCTCTGGCCGCAGGAGCGGCAGCAAACGCGACTGGCGCCTCGCTCATCCTCGTTGCGAAGACCTTCGTACCGTCCTCCTCGCTGGGCACGCTTGACCGAATCGACCCGGATCGCATCGTCATCGTTGGAGGCACAGCCGCGATCGGGAGTGCTGTCGAGGACACGCTACGGGCCCGCTACGGGAACGTGACACGAATCGCCGGACCCAATCGATACGTAACCGCCGCGTCGATCTCGAGGGACGCGTACCCCGGCGGATCCGATGCTGTCATCATCGCGACCGGGAGCGGATACGTCGATGCCTTGGCATCCACTCCGCTCGCGGCTCAGCTCGAAGCCCCGCTCCTTCTCACCGAGCCGTCGCGTCTACCTGGAGCAGCGGCAGGCGAACTCGCCCGGCTCAAACCGGCTGAGGTATTCATCATCGGCGGCACCGCTGTGGCGGACGCGGCAGTGGAGCAAGCGATCGCCGCCACTGTTCCAGGGTCAACGGTGACCCGTCTTGCAGGCCCCAACCGTTACGCAACAGCGCGCGCGATCGTTGATTTGCTCCCCCAGAATCCCGAACGGGTGCTCGCCGTCACATCCACAGATTTCCCTGACGCCCTGGCCGCGGGTGCCGTCTCGGGGACCAATCCCCTCGTCCTGATCGACGAGGTCGGTCTGAACGCAGTGTCGGCGGGCATGATCGAGTCCGCGACCGCGATTCAGTGCGAACCAATCGTGAAGCTCGGTTCGTTTACCACGTATCACGCCCCCGGTGAACCGCGGGTGACCAATATCCACCTGATCGCCGATGATGTGGACGGTGCGGTTGTGCTCCCGGATCAGATCTTCAGCATCAATGAACACACGGGCCAACGTACCGAAGCGGATGGATACGTGGCCGCCGGAGCGATCATCGGAGGTGTGATCGTCTGCTGTGACCACCCGGCGAACATCGGGGGCGGCACCAGCCAGTTCGCCACGACCTTGTACAACGCCATCTTCTACGCGGCCTTGGAGGACGTCTACCACAGGCCTCACTCGATCTACTTCACACGGTACCCACTCGGTGTCGAGGCAACCCTCAACTGGACATCGCCTGACATGAAGTTCCGGAATGACACGACCTGGCCCGTGACGATCGACGCCTCCTACACATCAGAGTCGATCACAGTGGACATCTGGGGAGCAGATGACGGGCGCACGATGAGCCACACGGTGACCGGCAGCGCGACCACATCAGCGGGTGGAGAGGTCG
>JBDLIR010000171.1:0-4993 GCA_039714815.1 Actinomycetota bacterium
TGTTGGTCATGGTGAACAACGTCCTTGCGTGGGATTGGTTCGAATGGATCACGGATGACTTCGAACTCGTGCTTCCGTACATGAACGTCTCGCTCAGCGCTGCGATCCTCATGAACGCCGTATTCATGGTGTATGACGCCACGTGGTTCAAGTCGCTGGATGACGCTCTGCTGGCCGCCTTGAGCCTGATCGTGATCGTTCGCACATATCAGGTGTTCCCATTTGACTTCTCCTCATACGCCCTGGATCTGACCGCAATCGTTCGGGTGGTGCTGATCTTCACGATGGCCTGCGTCACCATCGGCTTGTTCGCCAATGTGATCAAGCTGATCGGGGGTGTCGTGCCGAATCTGCCATCAACCCAGCGCCGGGACAAGGAGATGCCATCCGGTCAACGAGAGTGATCAACCGTTTGCGGCTGGCGATGGCTCCAGAACCACAACGGCGGTTTCACCGGACCGCAGGGCTGCGTAACCGTCCAGGTTCGCGTCGATCTCCTGCCACCGTGCCCACAAGCGCGACCGTTCCTCTCCCGATGCGGCCCGTCCTGTGACCATGCGCAAGCCGTCGACGAGGTCAACGCTTGCTTCGGGGTGTGCCTGGAGGTTGAGCCACCACGCAGGTTCGCCGTCGGCCCAACCGTTCATCGCCATCGTGACGAGATTCGAACCATCGTCGAAATAGGCGAGGATCACACTCCGCTCCTGGCCCGAGCGACGCCCGGTGGTCGTGAGACGCATCAAGCCGTAGCGGTTGCCCTTCGGGGGCCTCAATCCAAGTCGGCCACCGGTAACGCCGTACAAGGATCGGTGCGTCGACCAGGCGAAGCGGACGAACCACCTCGGTGGAAGCCAGGGTCGTTTCGTGCTTTCTTCTGACATGGATCGCTCCTCCCTGATGCCGTTACGTCAAGAATAGGCCTGTGCGCGTACTGGCGAGAATCTCCGTTCGACGCTCAGAAACGCTGGAAACCCTTGCGATGCAAGGGTTTCCGTTGGTGGGCGATACTGGATTTGAACCAGTGACCCCTGCCGTGTCGAGGCAGTGCTCTGCCGCTGAGCTAATCGCCCGAACTTGTTCGGTGAGGAACAGAAGATAGCGGCTGCACGGACAAAGCAACAGGAGGGACCATCACTGCGTCCCCATATCGTGAACCTGGATCGGGCCATGTGTCGGTGAGGTACACGGTCCAGAGACGAGACCCCGTACGGTTGGACCGCACACAAGACGGCGTCTAACCGTTCATGCTGATTTCCAGGTTCCTCGGCTCCATGCGCCAGGGCCCAGCCTCCGTCTGGTCGTAACGATCCTGAAGGGACAGACACTCCTGGTAGAACTGTCTGAATAACGACGCACCCCGGTCATCCAACGCGACCTGCTCATAGCTCGCGAGCATCGGCGCTCGTTTGATCTGCAGGGCGAAGTTGTTGACGATAAGACGCTGGAACACGTCGACAGGTAGCCGCCTGCCGTCCTTGTAGATACGAGTCGGGTTTCGATCGACCCACAGTTGGTAGTCCCAAAGGGTCGTCCCGGTCAGGTCGTGGATCGTGTTGCCCTCGTAGATGTATGCAGCGATGACACGCGCTATCCCATCCCTGGTCACCCCGTCGTTCAGTGCTCCATTCAGTCCGTTCGGTATCAACGCATCCAGCCCATCCATCCACGCGATGACCGCTTCGTCTCCCTGCAGCGCATCGTCTGTTTCGTAGTACGCGTGGACATACCTCTTCGTGTGCTCGAACATGAGATTGAACAGGTCACACAGGTTCTCGTGTGACGGTGCGTCGAAGGAGCTCCCAGAAAGTCCGCGCCGCTCCCAGTCTGCCTCAGGATCCGTCATCGCGATGTCGTAATCCTCGTACATGGCGTCGTAGTACTTCATGAGCCCCTCGTGAGTGAAGCTGAACATGTTGACGAAGTCTCCATCCGGGAGCATCTGCACCGCAGTGATCGCGTAGTTCGTGAAGAGGCTGTTGAAGATGTGGGGCCAGACGAGCCGGTACAGCGGATGGTCGGCGGGCAGGTGGTTTCGAGTCGCGATCTCCCAATGGTTCCCGCTGATCAGGTGGACGTAGTTGAAGTGCCTGGTGAGAGACATGTGAGTCGTTGCGGCGCATACGGCAAGCGCAGTGGATGCCTCCCAGGTCGAGTCCTCTCGACGCACCGTGCCGTATTCGTCGCTCTCGATCTCGACTGCCGTAAGCCGGCCAGGCTCGACTGACTCCGAGAACCGAACGCGGACGCCAAGCGAGCGCAGACCCTGCTGGTGCTCGAAACGACCGAGGATCGTGAAGTCCATCTGGAGAACACCGTCAGCTGCTCGCTCGAGAAACACGGAGTACGGGCTCTGGACGGCAAGGTCTCCAAGTTCAGGTATGCCATCCCCGGCGTAGATCTCTGGCAGAATCGGAGGGCGGAAAGCCCCGGCATAGCCGCCGGAGAGACCCACTGCGAGAGCCTTGTCGATGTCTTCGTCGATCTCGGGAAGACCCGATCGCATCGGCCGCAGCACCTTGTTCAAGAAGAGCGCAAATGCAACGGTGATTCGCATGCCGAGACTTCGCTCGTCCTTGGGAAGCCTCGCAAAGACCTGCACCTTCGCTGCCGGGATCCTCGGCTGTGACTCCTGCAACGGAACGGCGTCGATCTGCTCTTCGCCAGGCTTTGGCGCTCCGATCTTCTGTGGCTTGACAAGTGAGTATCTCAGCGTGTGCCACCGGGTCCACAGCCACCTCTTCGCCGTCCAACTCCTCGGTACGGAGTCCGTCATCGCTTCTCCCCCTGTTGCGCGAACCAACCGAGACCCAATCCTAGACAAACCCACTCTTGCCGTTCCGGGATTCTGATGCTGGTCCGACAAGAACGGACATTCGAGACGATCGAACGCCTTTCCAGAGCCGGAGACCGATATGTTCCTGTCTGCCTCCTGATCCGGTGAGTAATCTGAGATCAACCGGAACACACGACCGTCGACTTGTGTCAACAGATGATGAGGGGTGAAGCCGAATGACAAGCGGACCGTGGTTGAACAGCTTCGAGATCGATGGCGATCCAAACGGATACATCAGCCTCGACCAGATGGGCCGGAAGGAATTCCGGCTCAATTCCACCATCACTTACATCGGCGCCGAGACAGGACTCGAGGGCATGCTCTCAGACGATGCTCTCGCTGCGATCCGAACGGTGACGCCGGAGAAGTTGCCGACCACCGACCTCGTTTCCGTGCCGACCGTGTTGCGTTGGTTCGTTGGCCGCTACGGTGTTCACACGCCAGCGGCTCTCATCCACGACTGGCTCATTCCACAGCCAAGCACGCCCGAGATTCCAGGCATGACCAACGAGTACGCGGATCGGTACTGGCGGTTCATGCTCGACGATCTCGGGGTGAGGCTCATCCGTCGCTGGCTGATGTGGGCGGCAACGGCGGCGAGAACTCGCTGGCAGCGCGACCGGACAGGCAAGCTGCTTCTCTCCGTGTGGCTTCTCGCATCCCTCGCGGGGATAGCTGCATTCGTCTTCGGCCTGATCAAGGGCAACGCCTCCGTGATCATCCTCGCTGCGCTCGCACCTCTCGTGTTTGCGCCCTTGTGGGGACGCCAATACGGTGCGGGAATCGTTGCAGCCTACTCAGCACCGTGGATCGTGCCCCCGACGGTCTTTGCGGCTGGCGGCTACGTCGTGTACCTGGTCGGTGAGTGGATCATCAGCGGTCTGTGGCCGTCTCGCTCGGGTAGCCAACCCTTCAGGTACGAGGACTTCTAACGACACGTGACGACGCGCTCGGTGTCATGGCGATGGAGGCGACGCCGGGATTCGAACCCGGGTACAGGGTTTTGCAGACCCTTGCCTAGCCACTCGGCCACGTCGCCATAGTGAAAGGCGGCCACGCGGCCGCCCTCGTTGGAGCGGACGACCGGGTTCGAACCGGCGACCTCAACCTTGGCAAGGTTGCGCTCTACCAGCTGAGCTACGTCCGCGTATGCCACGATGGTACCACGCAGCAGATCATTTCTACCCTCGGATCGGCAGCGCTTCTGAGCACAAAGCTCCACAAGACAGGTACCGTCCTATCACCGTCCGTAACCGCGATGTCATCGGAGACCCTGTGCCTGATCGGGGCCAGAGAAAGCTCAGCATCCTCCACGACCTTCACCGCGAAATGCAACATGACAACGTCGTGATCGTATCGGCGGGTGTCGCGTTCTATGCGGTTCTCGCCATTCTGCCTGCACTCATCCTCGCGATATCTCTGTACGGGATCTTCACGAGTCCGAGCCAGGCGGAGCGCCAGATTGCGAGTCTGCTCGTCGTGCTGCCCGAAGCGGTTGAAGGCACGCTCGTCACCCAGATGCGGACTATCGCGGCGACGTCCCGCGCCAGCCTCAGCCTCGGCTTCGTCGCATCGATCGCTTTCTTGCTGTGGACCGTCTCGAACGCGACGAGGGCGATGGTGCGTGCCGTAAAGATCGCATACGATCAAGAGACTCAGCGTTCCCGGCTCGAAGGTCGTTGGGCATCGCTCGCCCTAACGGTTGCCGTCATGATCGGGACCATCATCGCACTCTCTCTGGTCGCGGCAGTGCCGATTTGGTTGCAGCGGTTCGACCCGACAGAGGTGATCGTCACGTTCGGAAACCTCAGATGGCTCGCCCTTACAGCCGGTTCGGCCTTCACCGTCGGTCTTTTGTACAGGTACGCCCCAGCGCAGAAGCCCGAAAGTTGGAGGGATGTCGTTCCCGGGGTGGTCGCTGCGACCGCCTTGTGGGCGGCTTCATCGATGGGATTCTCGGTGTATGTCTCGTCGTACGGCAGCTACAACGCAACGTACGGTGCCCTCGGAGCAGCTGTCGTTCTTCTTCTCTGGTTCTGGTTCACTGCCCTGGCAGTCGTGTTCGGGGCAGAACTCAACGAGGTTCTCCGTCTCCACAGACTCGATCGTCACGTCGAGTGACGTGACCTCATGACCTCTGACCGCTCAATCCGGTTGAGC
>JBDLIR010000172.1:0-4976 GCA_039714815.1 Actinomycetota bacterium
CGAGAGCCGGGTACGCAGCATCCACGGCGAACGACGACATCAGTGAAATCCTCGGTTTCTCTCCTTCTGACTACATCGATGACATCCCCGACCCTGACTTCGTCGACGCAGAGGGTGGCGAAGCGGGGCCAGACGATGGCAGGTTCGACCGTCCGGATCCGATCGACCGTGTCCGCGGGGCGGGCGCAGGCTCCGATGAGGGCGAATCGACCGGGTTCGCACTGCCGTCATGGTCGGGGCCGTTCGGCATCGTGATCGCTCTGCTTGCTCTTGTCTTCGGAGCAACTCCCCTGTTCAAGTTCGTGAGGAGCAGGAGGCTTGCGAGGCGCCTCCAAGACGGAGACGTCCAGGCTGCATGGGCCGACATCACGGGCCGACTTGCCGATCTCGGCGAGACGATCGATCCCGCACGAACCCCTCTAGAAGCGGCGTCGAGCATCGATGACGCGTTCGTGCCCATTGCGCGCACCTACGGAGACACGATCTACGGGGACCACGCCGTGTCAACCGAGGTCATCGACAGGGCAACCGACGAACAACTGATGGCGCATCAGCACATGGCTACGAGGTACTCACGCCTCGAACGCGTCAAGGCTGCCTATCGCCCATCGAAACTGATCGAGCAGTACCAGCGATTCCAGGCATGGCTCAAGATCAGGAACGGGGATTGAGGGGAGAAATCCTCAGCCTGCTGAGGCGGCTTCGTCCTTGACGTCGTCTTCGACCGCACGCAGCAGTGTGCGGAACGATTCACGGTCGAGTTCGAACTTCGTCACATCGTCCTCGACGTCCTGGGCGATCTCGTCGATCCGCACGAAGAACGCGAGTTGTCCCTGCCGGAGGGCGTCGAGCAGTTCGATGTCGTCGTGGGCGATAGCGAAGATGGACTCGCCATCGGTCACCAACTTGACGTTTGCCAGTTGCTCATCCATGTCGCCGGTCCGTCTCAGATAATCCCACGCACGTCGGACCCGCTGGATCGACAACCCGTTGTCGAGCAGGCTCTTCACAACCCGCAGTCCGACAAGATCGCGAAAACTGTAGATGCGTCGCCTTCCCGGGCGACCGTCGGTTGTTTGGATGGATGGTTCGACCAGACCTACCTTGTCCCAATACCGAAGCTGATGAGGTGTACACGATGTCAACTGGCACGCCTGTGCTGCGGTGAACCCTTCCAAGACCTACTCCCTTGCATCTCGCTACGGACGACGGCATCCGTCCGTACATGTCTTCTCGTCAACCAGGTATGCCCCTAATCGTATCCCCCTAATCGGTGGGGATTGCCATCCTAGTCATGACCTTGATCTCTACGTCCGAAGCGCTCCATGAACGACTCGAGGGACAACGAGATTCCCCGCGGCTCACGCTTGGAACCGGCGATGTGGGCCATCCAACCCGCCGATGCGACCATCACGACGAAACCCAGGCCAGCGATGATCCACGATACGGTGAACGAAGCGAACATCACCACGCCACCGATCAGGAAGACGACTGCTGCGAGCCTCATCCTCCATCGATCGTTGCCCGTGCGGACCGCCCGCGCGACCTTATGGGCGAGCTTCGGATCTTCTTCGTACATCTGACGCTCGATCTCATCGAGAATCTTCTGTTCGTGCTCATTGAGTGGCATGCAAGATCACATCGTCGACGATGGCTTCGTGTCAACCAGTATAACGGAAAGACCACGACAGACCGCGGCGAAATTGTCGGTATCGCGTCACACAGGCAGGCCCATGACCACCGGTATGGTTCCACGATGCTGACGATCATCGTTGTTCGACACGGAGAGGTGTTCAACCCCAATCATGTCGTCTATGCGGACCTTCCCGGATTCGACCTCTCAGCAACAGGTGTCGTACAGGCACAGAGTCTCGGGAACCACCTCGCGGCGGTCCCCGTCGATGTCGTGTTGTCATCACCGCTGGCGCGTGCGCGACACACGGCTGCCGCCATCTCTCGCCACCACGATGGCGTCGGCGTAACGGTCGACCCGAGGCTCACGGAGACCCGTATGTACCCGGCATGGACCGGAATGACGTGGGACGATGTTGAGCGCCGCTACCCCCACCAGCTTCAAGGATATTTGAGGGATGCCACCGCACTGCGAGATGTGTCCGAGTCGGTGGGTGATGTGCTCGAACGCGTGACGGCGTCCGTGGTCGACGCCATTGGCCATGGGCACGAGACCATTGTGGTCGTCGGGCATCAGGACCCGAGCCAGGCCCTCAGACTCAGCCTCTTGGGGCGACCACTGTCAGCGCTTCGCCACGATCCCCCTGGACATGCATCTGCGACCACGATCACGAGAGACGACGGTGGTGCATTCGTCGAGGTCTCAACATGGAATCCAGAAATCATCGACCTGAGAAGGCAATCGCACGAGCAGGCGGTACACTCCCGCTACCGGTTCAAGGAGCATCGTGGGTAGCCGCAACATCATGAAGTCCGTAGCGTTCATCGTCGTCGTGTTCGCTGCCCTGGTCGCGTTCGGAAGCTTGAGAACGTCAGGACCATCCGAAGCGACCATCGAGGCAGACAGGCAGCCGGCCGCCACGACGACGACCGAAGCTCCGCCCGAGGGTATTGCGATCGTGCGTATCGACAACGGCGTGTTCAGACCTGCCAACCTCGAACTCGACCTCGATACGGCTTGGATCGTCCGCTGGGTCAACGACGACGCTGTCGAATATGTCCTCGAGGGAATCGAGGGCGAGTTCAACGTGAACCTCGCTCCGGGGGACACATTCGAATTCGACTACTCGACGCTCGATCCCGATATCCACCGGTATCGGGCATTCATCGGGTTCAACCGTATCCCTGGCAGCGTAGACACCAGACCCCAGCAGTAGACGCCCGTCGCTCTATCCACAGTGGCCACACGCCCCCTTGCGATCGGGATCCTTGCGTTCGTCTCGGCGGTCGTAGGGGCAGGAGCGTTCTCCGCTGATCCGCATCCATTTGACCAGGCCGCAGCGATCGTCGTCCTTGCGGGTGTCATCGTGGTCGGACTCACCGGCCTGGTCGGGTTGGTTCTTGCCAGGGCGCCTTGGGGGCGGTGGGCGCTCCTTGTGTCTGTGGTCATATCACTCGTTCTGGCGTCCATTCCCGGCTCCTGGGCTTTCTGGGTCGCACTCGCGGCGGGAGCGCTCGCCACGGTTGGTCTGCTGGGCCCGTGGCTCACCTTATGGGTGCGCCACCAACCGGCCGCGGACGCACCGGGGCCCGTCGTGGTCGTGCTCATCGCCGTAGCTGCGGCATCTCCCCTCTTCGTCGGACTCACAGCCCTCGGTGGACTCCATCTTGCGCATGTCGTCCTGATCGTTGTCGCAACAGCCTCGTCGTGGGCGTACGGCCATGGCATACCCGGAGGGATCTGGGCATTACGCGTCGGTGTGCCGATAGCGGGCGCCATTGCCACCACCGTCACGCTCGGAGCGGGGCAGATCTTGCTCGGCATCTCTGTTGTCGCCGTTACCATCGCCTCGTGGCTGCCGCATGCCCGGCGTGCGACCGCCGTCATCACCCCGCCCCTTCCCGAGCCAGTTGAACGATCCCCAAGGAGCACAGATGATGCGACCGACTGACATTGTCTCCATCGTGGTCAACACGCTCTTCGCTGCGGTGACGGCGTGGCTGATCTTCGGTTCGTCCTTCGCCGCCATCGTCGTTGGTGCGTTCGTAGGGGCAGGTTTCGGATTCGGCGCTGCCAGGGCAAACGTACGCCCTGCTATAGCCATGACGGTCTTCGTCGGTGCGATGACCGGCGGGCTCATCGGCTCAAGTGTCGTGTCGACGATCTGCCTGCCGGCAACGTGTGTCCCCCTCGAGATCACAGCAGGGATCGTCACGGCGATCGCCTCGTTCGTCGGCGTCGGAATCGTCGCGGCCCTCGTCACACGGTCGTTCGACGAATACAACGAGCGACTCGACGCCGGCCTCCCTCCAACCGGTGTCGGTTGTGAGGTTCCGGAAGACGGCTGACGGCGGTCCTCAGTCCTCGTACGCTCCGAAGATGAGCGACACGTTGTGGCCGCCAAAACCGAACGAGTTCGACATCGCTGTTTTGATCGGAACTTCCCGCTTGACGTTCGGGACGTAATCGAGGTCGCAATCGGGATCCGGCGTTTCGTAGTTGATCGTCGGCGGAAGAACTCCGTCGGTTATCGCCCGGACACAGATGAGCGCTTCGATCGCACCAGCAGCGCCGAGGAGGTGCCCTGTCATCGACTTTGTCGAAGAGATCGGCACGTCGTATGCCGCATCACCGAAAGCGATCTTGACCGCAGACGTCTCCGTCTTGTCATTCGCATCCGTGGATGTTCCGTGAGCGTTGATGTAGTCGATGTCGCCGGGTGACAGGCCCGCATCGGCCATCGCTGCTTCCATCGAGCGTGCGGCACCTCCACCGCCGGGACGCGGCAACGTGATGTGATACCCGTCGGCAGCCATCCCGTAGCCAAGGAACTCGCCGTAGATCTTCGCTCCTCGTGACGTGGCATGTTCGAGTTCTTCGAGGATCAGGACCGCTCCGCCTTCGCCCATGACGAACCCGTCGCGATCCGCGTCGAACGGGCGTGACGCTCCCTGTGGGTCATCGTTGTTCGTGCTCAACGCCCTGGCCTGGGCGAAACCGCCCATCGAGAACCGGGTGATCGACGCCTCAGAGCCTCCAGCCACCATGACGTCGGCCGCACCCCGCTGGATGACAGCTGCCGCATCGCCGATCGCGTTCGCTGACGCCGCACAGGCCGTTACGGTCGTCGAGTTCGGGCCGTACAGGTGGAAGTCGATCGACGCCACACCACCTGCCATGTTCGAAATGATCTTCGCTATCCCGAGTGGGGACATTCTGCGCGGACCCTTGTCCGCAAGGATCCCGATCTGTTCTTCCATCGTTTCGATACCGCCGATGCCCGTACCGGCAAGCACGCCCGCACGGTACGCATCCGGGTCTTCTTCGTCGTAGGAAAGACCTG
>JBDLIR010000173.1:0-4963 GCA_039714815.1 Actinomycetota bacterium
TCAGCTCACACACAAGCTCAGCGGATCTTCATGGCTTCCCCTCCGCCTTCCGCTTTCCTCTTCTCTCCCCCGGCTCTTTGGACGGGGGAGATGTCGAGGAACGAGACAGAGGGGGAAACCAAGTCGCACCACTCAGCTCGCACACAAGCTCAGCGGATCATCATGGCTTCCGTCTGTGTTCTGCTGTGTTCTGTTTTCTGCTGACGGCTGACGGCTGACGGCTCTCTTCTGTGCTCCTACCCCAGGTCCCAGTACTCAGACGCGATCTCGACCGTGAGATCAACGAGACGTGCTGCCGAACCGTTTGACATCTCCGGCCATGAGATGTCGCGCTCGGGAGCGACGATTCCCTGGACGGTTGCGACGGGTGCCGTGGCAAGGGCGGTGAGGTCGTACCCGCCTTCGAGAAACGCGATGATCCTGTTCGCCGGAACGATCCCTGCCAGAGCGCTCGCCATCGTCGCGTACGCAGACGTCTCAACGCCGAGGCCGCCGAGAGGGTCGCGCACGTGTGCGTCGAACCCGGCGCTCACGAGGATCCAATCCGGGGCGAACTGTCCGACAACAGGGACGACCACTCGTGCGAATGCCGCGAGGAAGTCGTCTGAAGACGTGCCTGAGGGCAGGGCAACGTTCACCGATGTGCCCTCACCTTCTCCCGCTCCCGCTTCAGCGATCCACCCCGTACCGGGGTAGAAGGGGAACTCGTGGAGCGACACGTACAGCACATCCGGTTCGGTCCAGAAGGTTCGCTGTGTCCCGTTGCCGTGGTGCACGTCCCAGTCGACCACCGCAACCCGTTGTCCCAAGCTCCTCAGATACGCCGCGGTGACGGCGATGTTGTTGAACAAACAGAACCCCATCGCCTGATGTCGCTCGGCATGGTGACCGGGTGGCCTCACCGCAACGAAGGCCGTGTCGCCGATGCCGGCGTTGAGATGATCCACAGCGGCCACTCCCGCCCCGGCAGCATGCAACGCGGCCTCCCACGAGTCGGGCACAGCGAACGTGTCCTGATCGAGTAACCCTCCACCATCGAGGCAGAAGTTGTGGATCTCATCGATGTACTCATGATCGTGAACGCGCTCGAGATCGCCACGCTCTACCCGCGGGGCAACAACGTCGGTGATGTCGGGCAGAGATCGCTGGAACCCCGAAAGTGTTGCCTTCAACCGATCGCTCCGCTCTGGATGGCCTTCGGGTGATGTGTGGGCGAACCCAAGATCGTGGGTGACAAGCAGTAGTGACATAGACAGATTGTGGCATGGACTGGGCACGTCGCGAGCCGCGGTAACTTATGGAGACGGCGAGACGGTTCTTTGGGAGTGACCATGGCGCTTGCGGATACGCCGCATCGAGTATTTCAACGAGGAGACTGGCCCGGGTCGGTGTCGCTTCGCAGAGGGTGGGCACGGGCCGAGGCTCGCCCTTGGAACGACACATCCGAAGATGCGTCGTTGCGTCTGATCCGGGGAGGATCTGGCTTCATCGAGGCGTGCACCCACAGGCTTCATACGCTCGGTGCACCGGGAGTGATGTCTCCTCCTCTAGCTCAGTCAGCTCGCAAGCCGTGGGAATCAGCCGGGTTCGCCCCATTCGTCGACCTGGCCCTCATGCGCCTCGACCTCATAGAGCCTGTTACCCCACCACAACACCTCGTTGTGCGCGATGAGAAATTCGACCTGGACCTGATGCTCGCGGTCGACACCGCTGCCTTCGATGAGTTCTGGCGATTCAGCAAAGCGGCATTCGTCGAATCTCTCCAGGCAACCTCGAAATCAGGAGTCTTCGTGATACGAGACGGTGACCTCGGGATCACCGGATATGCGATCGTCGGCTACGGGCACGCCATCTCCTACCTCCAACGAGTCGCCGTCGATCCGAAATGGCAGGGTTCGGGTATGGGAAGAAGCTTGATCCGGGCGGTTGCCCGCAGCGCCCGCCGACAGGGATCGAAGGCACTCTTGCTCAATACGCAACTCGACAATGTGTCTGCTGCAGGGCTGTACGAGACCGAGGGTTACGTACAGATGCCGGATTCACTTGCCGTTCTCAAGGCCGAGTAGCCATGCCTCCAAGATTGCCCGATCGCTACCGGCTCAACATCCGTCTCGGAAGTGACGGAGACATCGAGGAGTGGCTCGCAAAGGACGACTCCCTCGACAGGCCGGTGCTCATCCGGTACCTCGCTCCCGAGTCATCGACGTCGAGACATGACGAGTTCTTGTCCGCAGTGCAGGCGGCCGCCGGCCTGACCGAGATTCACCTTCAACGGGTGTTCGCCGCAGCGGGCACCTCGGCTTCTGCGTACTCGGTTTCCGAGTGGGACGGCGGTGTGACGATCGAGGACCGTCTACGGGCAGGCGAGGCCCTCCCGGTCGCAGAGTTCCTGCCGAACGCCTCCGGGCTGTGCCTCGCACTCGCCAGATTCCACGCCACCGGCGGTGTCCACGGGGCGATCGACACCACCGCCGTCCACTACTCGTCCGCACACCCCGTGAAGCTGGGGGCATTCGGACGGGACCCGCGATGGTCGGATCAGGCAGACGACACGAAGGCACTCGCTGAGGTGCTGCGTGCCGCGATCACCGGCACACACGACCAATCTGTCATGCCATCAACGGTCATTTCCGGATTGCACCCCGACGTTGACGTTTCTCTGCAAGAAGGGATCGCCGGAACACTCGATGCGTCGTCGCTGGCGTACACGCTCGCCTCGACCATCTACGTTCCTCCAGATGAACCGGAGCCACTGAAACCGTGGAAGAGCCTCGCACTGTTCGCCGTGATCGTCGTATTGATCGCCGGCCTAGCCGCCATTGGACTCGCCGCAGACTTCGACCCGGACTCACCGTTCTTGTTTCCCGTTGCCGGCGAGACCCCAACCCCGACGATCACAGCGCCTCTCGTCGCATCCGTTCCCGAGGAATCCAATGACCTCTCAGCTACGGCGTCGGTCTACGACCCACTTGGCGACGGCACAGAGAGCGATGCGTCGGTTGACAACGCGACCGACGGCGTTCGCTCAACCACATGGTCGACGGAAGCGTATTCGAGGCCGATCCGCGACATCAAGGAAGGTGTGGGCCTGGTCATCGCCGTGGAAGGGACACCCGGCGCCGTGTTCGTGTCAGGAACCGCAGGAACGACGTTCCTGATCGGATGGTCCAGCACCGTTCCAGACGATCCGGCCCGGTGGGAGCACATTGGCAGAGGAACGCTTCAGGAGGCTCCCGTGCGGCTGCAACTGCCGGAGCGCAGCGGCGGCGTCTGGCAGCTCTGGCTTACGAACCTTCCAGAGCAACAAGATGGCTCGTATCGCAGCGAGATATCGGACATTGCCTTCACGTCCTGACGCCTGTGGCATCCCCGCGCTACCTACGCTGTTGTGTAGATGACCGATAGAGCAGACCTCGACATCGCCTTGATCGACCGCTATCTGCGCGGCGATATCGAGGCATTCAACGAACTCATGGAAGCCCACGAGGACAGGGTCTTTGCGATCTGTCTTCGCATGCTGCGAGATAGAGAGGCTGCTCTCGACGTTACTCAGGACACGTTCCTGACCGTGTTCCGCAAGGTCGATCGGTACAAGGCAACTGCCGCGTTCTCCACGTGGCTCTATCGGGTGACGGTCAATACGTGTTACGACTACCTGAGGAAACAGAAACGGAAGCAGGCAGACAGGCTTCCGGAGACACATGACATCGCAGACCCGGCGTCACAGGACGAGTTCGAGTCGATCGACGTGCGGCCCCAGATCGAAGCGGCACTCGCCGACCTCAGCCCGGAATTCAAGGCGGCGATCGTTCTCGTGGACCTCGAGGGCATGTCGATCGAACAGGCGAGCGAAACGCTCGAGGTACCCATAGGCACGATTAAGAGCAGGCTCTTTCGCGCCAGGAAACAGCTTTCCCAAAGACTCGGGAACCTCAGGCCCTCAAGTAAGCATCCTATTGAGGACACTGGAGAAACATGAACGACACCGACCGCGACATCATCCTTGCGATAGCCGACGGCCAACTCACAGGCCAGGCGAAACAGGATGCTCTCGCGCGCATCTCCGCAGACCCGGAACTCGGTGAGGAACTCGCCGCTCAGGTCGCCGCAATGGACGACCTCGAGCAACTCGAACCTGCCCGGATGACGTCGTCAGAGCGGGCTGCACTTCGCAGCGCCCTGGTCGAGCAGTTGAACCTTCAACCGGCGATCCCCGCGGTTCCGGCATCGAAGCGTACGAGACGATGGTGGCAGCCCGTTCTCGGCCTCGCCTCGGCGGCGGTGCTCCTCGTCGCCATCGTCGTCGTTCCATCCATGCTCTCCGGTAGCGACGACAGTTCCACGGATCTCGTCGCCATCGCGGAGCAGACAGAGACAACAACCGAATCCGCCGAAGACGCCGGAGCAGACGCCGCCGAAGATACTGACACAGCGACCGCTGGCGCCAGCGATGCCCAGTTCGCCCTCCCGCATGTGGAGCAACAAGGCGTAGAACAGTACTTCGCAAACGCGCCTCCCGGTCAGGAGGAATCCGACACGATCGCAGACGCTGCCGAGACGGTGACCACCGTAGCCGAAACCGCCGAAACAAAGGCTGCCGATGAAGGGGCTGCCGACGAAGAGATCCTCGAGGAAGGTTTCGCACGTTTGGCGGCACCTCTCATGATGGTCGATCGGGCGATCGTGGAGGACTGCCTCGATACCCTGGCCGACTCGTTGCCACAGGGCACTCACCGCCCGATCGCTGCCACCAGCGCCGACTCCGGGATCGTCGTCCATTTCGGCGTCGATACCGACGACGGCGTAGAACACTCGGTCAGCATCGACATCGAAACGTGCACCATCACGCCACTGGATCCTTGATTCGACGGCCCCGGTAAGAAAGAGCAGAGAGCACAGTCGGAGAACGGCTCTTCCACTGACGGCTTCCTCCTGAATTCCGACTTCTGCCACCTGCTTCCCT
>JBDLIR010000174.1:0-4962 GCA_039714815.1 Actinomycetota bacterium
GGCAGCCGAGCTCGACCTGGACGAGCTGCTCCTGGAACGAACCCCATGGCAGTATGAGACGCCGAGTGTCTTCCCCGCAGTCGTATTCGATCTAGCCTTCGAGATCGAGCACTCGGTGCCCGCATCCATTCTTCTCGGTGCCGTTCACGACGGCGGGGGAGAGCTGCTCGACAACGTCGAGGTCTTCGATGTCTTTTCCGGCGGATCGATAGGCGAGGGGATGAAGTCCATCGCCGTCAAGATCCACCTCAGGGCACCGGACCGGACACTGACGGATGAGGACGCGGCACCCGTCCGCAAGGCCATCGCTGCCGAGGTCATCGCAGCCACCGGAGGAGAGCTCCGCGGCAAGGCCTGACGGCCCGTCAGACTTCGAACGTCCACTCGCCGCCAGCGATGAGCGGCTCTTCGCCTCCGTCGGCGGTGACGCCGTAGATCGTCACGTCGCGTGCTCCGACGACGAAGTCGACGTGGACAGTGCTGGCGTTGTTGCCGACATCTGCCAACTGTTGGGGCGTCATCTCCATACCGCCCCGGATACCCATCGGATACGCTCGGCCCAATGCGAGATGCGACGCGTCGTTCTCATCGAAGAGCGTTTCATACCAAGTCAGGTTCTGCGCAGACACAAGGCTGGTGGTGGGGACGAGCGCTACCTCTCCCAAACGGCGCGATCCGTCATCCGTGGCGAGAATCCGATCGAGGTCATCCTGACCGCGGTCTGCACGGGCGTCTACCACCGCTCCATCCTTGAATTGGAACTCGAAGCCCTCGATGAGGCGGCCCTGATAGCTCAGCGGCCTTGCCGCACGGACGATGCCTTCGGCACGTTGGCTGTGAGGGGAGGTGGAAATCTCCTCGGTGGGGATATTGGCTACCGTCCTTCGACCCTTGGCGCCTTCGCCGGGATTGTTCCAGCGATGCATTTCGGAGAGACCGACGACCAGATCGGTGCCGGGTCCGACATATCGCACGCTCGCATAGGCCCGTTCGTTGAGAAATGTCTGGCGGGCAGTGAGGTGGTCTAGGTGGGACTCCCATGCCGACAGCGGGTCTGGCTCATCCACCCTCGCAGTAGCCAATACGGCGTTCCAGAGGGCGTCGACCGCTTCCTCGCCGGCGAGGTCAGGGAAGACCATCTCCGCCCAGTCCACGCTGGGTGCTGCGGCCACCGTCCAGAAGAAGTCAAGGGCCATCGCCTTCTCCATCCATCTGCCCATAGACTCGGCAGCCCGTCCTGCGGCGGCGGCCACTCGTTCCGAGTCGACATCGGCGAGCCGGTTCGGCGCTTCTCCGACGATCCGGAGGTACGAGTCAGACCGCTCGGCAGCTCGCGCCAGCACGTCGTAGTCATAGGACAGCTCATCGGCCGCAGCACGTGAACCAGCGGTGAATCTGGCCCGGTCCAGCTCATCGTCGACCCACAGCACGTCCACGTTTACAGCCCCTGCTTCATACGCAGCGCGAGCCACCCGGTGAACGAGAGGAGTTGCGTGGGTACCTGATCGGATGAGCAGCCTGTCGCCGGGCTCAATGCGCAGAGCGATACCGACCAGCACCGATGCGTACCGATCGAGGCGATCTCCGGAAACCATGCACCCTCCCATCCCAAACCCTACACGCGAACCACGATTCGTGCCCGAAAGCCCGACCTCACCTCCGAGCACTTCGGCGGTCTTGGGTACAGTCAGCTGGTGGTTCATGCAACGCGGGGCGATTCGAACAGCTCGATCGAGCAGCTCTTGAGCGGCGCGGCCGTGGATGTGGCTCCTGCGATCCTTGGCTGCATCCTCACGACACGATTGGGAGAGGAGACAACCTCCGTCCGCATCACCGAGGTGGAGGCCTACGGCGGGTCTGACGATCCAGCGTCGCACGCGTTTCGCGGGCGGACGAGGCGCAACGGATCCATGTTTCTCCCTGCCGGGCACCTCTACACGTACCGAAGCTACGGAATCCACATGATGGCGAACATCGTCACCGGAGGATCGGGCGATCCAGGAGCCGTACTACTGAGGGCCGGCGAACCGGTCGAGGGGCTCGACGTCATGGAGAGGCGAAGGGGCCGAACGGACCACATCTGCGACGGGCCGGGCAAGCTGGCTCAGGCGCTCGGTCTGACGCTCGAGCACGACGGCATGCTCATCGGCAGCGGCCTGGTCCACCTCTCGATCAGAGATGCACCTCCCGACGTTGTAGCCACACCGCGCATCGGCATCTCACGTGCCACTCGTCGACCATGGCGGCTCGTCAGCGGCGCATGAAGGCCGCTGACGAGGGAAGAAATGACCTTGGCGCTGTGTGGGATGGTCAGCGTGCTGTAGGGGTGCTTTGAAGTGCCGCGCTGCAGGACCGTTCGGTTGAGGGTTGATGTCACGCGGTTCGTGGATAGGTGAAGGGTCGACTGATCACGGGGGATCGGGGCCGATAGGAGATCCGCGGACGAGTCGTCGACGGAGGGGCGGCGAACTCGGATCGATGCGGTAGCCGTTCTGGTGTATGGCTACGTGATGGTGGTACCAGCAGAGCGTTGCGAGGTTCTTCGGTTCATGCGTGCCGCCATGGGCGAACCGGTGTATGTGGTGTGGCTGCAAGCGGTACCGGGAGTGACATCCGTCGACGACACAGCCGCCGTCACGATGGGCGACGTGGTGGCGGATCGAGCGGGTGATCGAGCGAGCCGCAGGCGAGGTGACGACCGGATTGCCATTCGCATCGAGGCCGACGACCTGGACCGGGCTTCCGCACAGCATCGCCTGCAGCGTGTTCGGGCCGACACGTGGGCCATATTCGATTTCGGCCGTCGTCTCGGCGGCATTCTCGCGGCGAGCATCTACGAACACGGTGACGTGGCCCCCGGCTGTGTGTTCCGGAGCCGTTCCGTCGAGTGAGTCCTGAGCCAATGCAGTGAGGGCATCCGCTTGACGCTGTCCCCGGTTCGTCTGGATCTCGGCTGCGATCCGACGGAACGCGTCGGATCGTTCGTGAATCGCCTTCTCCACGGTCCGGCCCGCCAGGCCGGGCAGCTCTCCGCACAGACGGTACGACGACTCGTCGAGATTCGGCTGGATGGAGAAGAAGCGGCGATCGAATGCCTCCTGCTCGGCCCCGGGGGTGATGTGACGTCGTCGAGCCAGCATTCTGGTCACGCCGGCGAGATCACGTTCGTAGGATTCGTCGACCTCGTCCCGGGATGCACCGGCTTCGGACAGCTTCACCGTGGCGATGGTTCGATCGAAGGTGGCGTTGCCGTTGATCATGCGCTCGTTCAAGGACCGATACCGAGCGAAGCTCCGCGCGGCGAACACGAGATCCCGTGCGGTGTCACGCCTCACATCCATGTGCGCTTGGATCCAGTCGACCATCGAGCGTGACGCATCGGACTGCGGCGCCTGCGCCTTGTCGAGTTCGTTCACAAGCACCACCTGCTCGGCCCGCAGCCCGGCGATCTTCGCCTCGACATCGACGAGGTCTGCTTCCAACTCCGCGATGGTCCGTGCTTGCCAGAACATGTTCACAACGTACGGCGGGGGTGTGACACGAAACGCTCGACACCTGAGCACAAGGGACAGGACCGCGGAAAGGGAGAGAGGGGGCCACACGGCTAGCATCGCGCAGCAATGAAGACACCCGCCGAACAGCTCGCCTACATCACCAAGACCGTGGACGTCACCCTTCCCGAGGGGGAATTGCTGCGTCAGCTCGAGCGGGGGGAGCCGCTGCGGGTCAAACTCGGAGTCGACCCGACAGCCCCCGACGTCACCCTGGGATGGGCGGTCGTCTTCGATCTTCTGCGGCGCTTCCAGGAGATGGGTCACACAGCGGTCTTGATCCTCGGAGACTTCACCGCACAGGTCGGTGATCCCTCGGAGAAGAGCTCCACACGCAAGCGCTTGACATCGGATGATGTCGATGAGTATGTGAATGCGTGCCTCCCGACGATCCGATCGCTGCTGCTCGAGGACAATCTGGAGATCCGGCGGAACAGCGAGTGGCTTGCTCCCATGGACATGGCGGACGTCCTCGAACTCACAGCGCAGGTGACCGTATCGAGGCTCATGGACCGCGATGACTTCTCCAAGCGTTGGGAACAGAACGAACCCATCTCCCTCATCGAGTTCATGTACCCCATCCTCCAGGGCACGGACTCGGTGGCCATCAACGCCGATGTAGAGATCGGTGGAAACGACCAACTCCTGAACCTCCTGATGGGGAGGGACCTCCAGGAGCGCGCAGGTCAGACACCGCAGTCAGTCGCCACCGTTCCCTTGCTCGTAGGCACGGACGGAACGATGAAGATGTCCCAGTCCCTCGGCAACTACATCTCGGTGAGAGAGGATGCCGACGGCATGTTCGGCAAGACCATGTCGATCCCCGACGGACTGATGCCTCAGTGGTTCCGACTGGCCGCAGATGCACCACCGGGGGAGATCGAGTCGATCACCCTTGCTCTCTCGGACGGATCGGCTCATCCCGGGGAGATGAAACGCGACCTTGCCCGTCGGGTCGTTGATCGTTTCCACGGGGACGGCGCAGGGGGCGACGCGGAGGCGCGTTTCGATCTCATCTTCAAGCAGAAGCAGGCTCCCGACGATGTTCCCACGGCCATGCTTCCCGAGGATGATCCCGTATGGCTTCCCAAGGCTCTCGCCGACGCAGGAATCGTTGCGTCGAACAGCGAGGCGCGCAGGCTGATCCAGCAGGGAGCGGTGAAGATCGCCGGTGAACGGATCTCGGATGAGTCAGTGGATCGTGCGTCGCTCGTCGACGCTACGGTGCAGGTCGGCAAACGACGATTCGTCCGTTTCCTCGCCGACTGACGAAGTGCCATCGTTCCCTCGGTGCTCGGACACCCTGAGGCCACGGATGTCCGATCTGGGGCGTTCTCCGTCCCGCTGCGTCGATGTACACGGTTCTGGGAGGACCCTGCACTAGATTCCCGCGCATGACTTCGTCCGTCAC
>JBDLIR010000175.1:0-4956 GCA_039714815.1 Actinomycetota bacterium
GTACCGTATCGTGAGAAGGCAGCCAGAGAGACGGACGCATGACCGAAACCGTAGAGATCGCAACACCTGTCGGAGACGTCACAGGCATCATCGAGCGCCCGGCCAATGTCACGGGCCCTGCGATCTTGCTTGCGCACGGTGCCGGGCTCGGTCAGGAGCATCCGTGGATGACCTCCGTGAGACAAGCGCTCGCAGGTGCCGGGCATACCGTGATGACGTTCGACTATCTCTACATGGCCCAGGGCCGCAAGGCACCGGACAGGCTGAACAAGCTTCTCGACGTACACGAGGCCGCGGCGTCGGTGCTCGGCGAAATGGAGGGCCGTGTCGTGCTTGCCGGCAAGTCCATGGGCGGCAGGGTCGGGTCACATCTCCAATCTGAGGGACGGTGCGGTGCATTAGGCCTCGTATACCTCGGATACCCGCTCGTTGCGATGGGGAAGAGCGAGCCACGCGATATCGACCACCTCATGGCTATTTCCGCACCTCAGCTGTTCATCTCGGGAACGAGAGACCGCATGGGTCCCGAGGGTCTCATCACCGATGTTGCGGCTTCCGTACCAGACGGAACCACCGAATTCATCGGAGCCGGAGACCACTCTCTCGTTCCCCTCAAGAAGACGGGCAAGACCGTCGACGATTCGATCACTCAGGCCGTCGCCGCCATAGAGGCCTGGATCGGGAACTGGAGCTGAGCGGACCCGCAGTCTCTGTGCTCGACGAGCGTGTCTGCGTCGAGCAAGGCCCGGGGTCCGGCTCAGGAAGATCCATCACAGGTCGCGGTGCCCACCGTCACCGATTCGTCGGGTCCTACGAGATCGGTAATCGATACTGAGACGTTGGCTTCGGTCCCGCAGATCACGAGTTCAACATCGTCGCCGGAGCCGGACGCGGTGATCGTGGCTGCGTCCGGTTGGGCCGCAGGCCCGAGGGCAAGGAGTGTGACGAATCGTGCTTCCGATGCGTTCACCGTGTACGCCGCGACCGGGTTCGGTACCTTGATTTCGTAGCGCTCCGAGTACCACCCGGGGAAGTCGCCGTTGTCACCACTGCTCAGCTCGGGAACACCCCCGTCAGCTGCCTGCTCGATACGCGCGATATCGACCCCTGCCCTCGTTGCGGCAACGACGTCCCGTTCCTCGACTCGCATCTCGAGCTCTGGGCCGGAGTGCCAGAGTTGCGAGAACTCGTGCTCGCCGGAGGCATCGAGAAGGTCGATGACGGCGATGAGATCTGTACCAACCAGTGTGATGGCTCTGCGATGGGTCACACCGTTGTAGAGGTCGTGGCTCCCAGACTGGTATGACCAGCCGTCGCCGGTCTCGGTGAGCCCCGCGTCGACGTCCCCTTCTGCCTGATCGCTTCCGTCAACGACGACCGTGTTGTGTGCCGCGGTTCCGTGGAAGTAGTCGAAGTCGGCCCCTGATTCGTAGGTGAACAGACCCGAGTCCGGGAAGACCGTTGTGCCGGCACCGAAGATGTTCACGCTCAGGGCGTCGAGGTGTGAGTGGTTCGTTCGATACGCTCCCACGTCGAACACGATGTGCGTTTGGTCACCGTACGTCTCGGAGTCCCCGAAGCCGGAGCGCATGATCGATGTGCCGGACACGGGGAAGATGATGCTGTTGCCGTCGGGCGGTTCACCCTTTGTGCCCCGGCTCTGCACGAAATCGAAGTGGGGGTCGTCCGTGTCAAGGCCATGGACTGTCGCGATCACGCTGGAACCGATGAGCGGAATCTCCCCGTTCGGCATCACGATCCAGGTTGCGTACTCGAGCATCCTGTCGACGCCGCCGGGAACCGTTGGCGAGAGTTCGATCTCATTGCGGTCGGCCCACGCGGCGATGTCTCTGACGAACTTCAGCACGTAGAAGTGGTAGAAGGGTGAGTTCTCGACTTCCACACCGTCGGCATCCACCACATCGACCATCAACGCATCAAGACGGTCCCTGGCGATCTCTCCCCAACCCCGCGGGTCGGGGAACGTCTCTGCGACGAGCAGGAGCGCCGCTGCCTCGGTGAAGCCGTGGTTGTAATCACCCTGGTAGTTCTCAGGTTTGGCGAGGAAGGCTGCATCGGCGCCTATCGAATTGCGCAGTGTCGCTTCGAGATCGTCGTCGAGAAGCCCGGCCCTGCCCAGAACACCGTACGACTCAACCTGGACCATCGTTCGGAAAGCGGCGGCGTGCGGGTCGGTGAGATGCGGTGATGCGTCGCGCTCGTCCGCAAAGCTCTCGAGTATCTCGGCGAGTGTTTCGAGGTAGGCGATGTCACCTGTTTCGTCGTATGCGGCGATGAGGTGTCTCAGCGGACGCAATCCATAGAAGACGAATCGCCAGTAGTTCTCGTCGTAGGGATCCTCTGTCCACGTCGGCGGATACGCGAGTTCAACGGGATCGAAGCGGGGGAGATCCCAGACTCCTGACCTGATGAGGTCCGCAGTAGTCGTGTCGCCTCTGCCAAGCCACGGGTATACGATTTCACGCTGCTCAGGCCATGCCTCAGGCGGCGGGTCGAGCGCGCCCGTTGATGTCAGGCTGCACGCTGCGGTGACGACCGCGAGCACGACCGATACGAAGATGGTTCTACGCACGAGCGGAATCGAAGTGAGTCCCGTTTCTACATGGAGTGCCCGATCCGAAGGTGGAGGGTTCCTCATAGCTGCAAGCATACGACACAGCCGCGGCACGGGACAATTTCAGACGATCCTCGACCCGTCTGCTCCGGGAGCGACGCGCCCACTTCAGTACCAGTCGGTGTCGGCATCTTGAAACGAGGGGTTTGACTCGTTCAGCCGGGTGGCCGGACGTACTTGCCAGACACGACACGGCCCGCGATCGTGCGCAGTTCCCAGACCGAACCCTCCGTCCACTCCTTGGGACCCTTCATGGGAACGCCCTCGGCGAACAGGTGGCCAACGAGGTCTGCGATGACATCACCGTGGGAGCACAGGATCGCTGCCTCCTCCTGAAGATCAGCGATGAGGCCGACGATCCGGTGCGGGTGTGACCCCTCAACGAGTGCCGCCTCCAGTTCGAGGGGGATGCCGAGGCGTTTCGCAAACGGCTTGACGGTGTCGACGGACCGGACGTAGTTCGAGGACCCGATCCGTGTGATCGGGTGCGCCATGAAGCGGTCCCTGAGCATCTTCATCTGCTTCTTGCCGTGGCGGTCGAGGGGTCTGCGCCAGTCTTCGGCGTCAACGTCGGACCGTTCCCCTGCCGTGGCATGTCGGATGAGGTAGATGGTGCCGGCGGTCCGTTCGTGGTACATGTCATTCGCCCGATCGAGGACCTCGCGGTCGTTGCGATATGCCAGTTTCTTCATCGCCTTCTTGCGCGACACCCACTTGATGCGGTCGACCTCTTTGTTCGGCTTGAACGATCCCTTCTTGACCTCGGTCAGCCACCACCGTACGACCTTCGGGTTTCCGTTCTGTGTGAAGTACCCGACCGATCCGATGAGTCTCGGCTTCTTCCCCACGATGCCCGTCTCTTCCTGGACCTCGCGTAACGCGCCCTCGAGGAACGTTTCGTCCTTATCGAGTTTGCCTTTCGGCAGCGACCAGTCGTCATAGCGCGGCCTGTGGACGATGAGGTACCGGGCCCTCCCTTCCTCGTCACGGCGCGCCACGACGCATCCCGCGGCCCAGATCGATTGTTTGGGGGGAGGTTCGATTGGTGTCGTGTTCTGCACTGTGCTGATCCCTAACCGCGGTTGCGATCGAGTTCGACGACCTTCCGGAGTCTGCGCACGTGGCGCTCCTCCCCGGTGAACCTGGCACCGAGATACGCATCCACGACCTCGGTTGCGGTTGTGGCGCCGATGACGCGCGCGCCGAGGGCGAGCACGTTCATGTCGTCGTGTTCCACTGCCTGGTGCGCGGTGTAGTGATCATGCACGACCGCACACCTTGCACCGGTTATCTTGTTCGCTGCGATCGACGCTCCTGCACCAGAGCCGCAGACGACGATGCCTCGCTCGCCTTCGCCTGCGACCACCGCCCGCGCAACAGCGGCGGCGTAATCCGGGTAGTCGACGGCGTCGGTGCTGTCTGTGCCAACGTCGACGATCATATGACCTGCTGTGGTGAGGTGTTCAACGAGTTCCTGCTTGAGCGGGAAACCTGCATGGTCTGCGCCGATGACGATTCGCATGAGTGTCCTGGGTTTGGGAGATTGGTAGGCAGTCCTTGGTACCTGGTACTCGGTACAGAGTAGAGCAAGGCGGGTCCCTGACTCGGTTTACGACCTACGCTTGTTCCATGCGCAAGGTCCTGATCGGTTTCGCACTGTTCGTCACAGCATGCTCTCAGGGCGTCGCTGCACCCGACATCGCCGGGACCGAGACCGTCTGCTCGGATGTCTTCTGCATCGACGTGCCCGGTGGGTGGGTTGCGGAAGTTGGCGATACATATGTCGCCTTCAACCACGAAGCCGACCCCGACAACACGTTCCTCACAGCGGGGATTCTCGATGAGGAAGCGATCGTGACCGGCGCCGGCGGCACATGGCCGGTGCCGACCGAAGATGTCGTTGTGGCGTTCTGGTCGCTTCTCGAAAGCTCCGGCGTCGGTTCGTTCGAGCGGTCACAGCGGATGGTCGGTGGAGCTGTGCGGTCGTGGGGAGATCACGAGACCGGGCGCATGTGGCACGTCGTGTACCCGACCGGTGGCTCAACCGCGATCGGCGTGGAACTCCGCGCCCCGAACGATTCGTGGGAGTCTCATGCCGATGTCGTGTTCGCCTCGATCACACCGATCGAGCAGTAACAGAGCGCTCGCACGCTCGCTCCCAGATACCAGACACCAGATCGCTCGCTGCGCTCGCTTCCAGAAAGCATGACGCGCGATGCTTTGCTGGCATCTGGCATCTGGCATCTGGCATCTGGCATCTGGCATCTGGCATCTGGCATCTGGCATCTGGCATCTGGCATCTGGCATCTGGCATCTGGCAT
>JBDLIR010000176.1:0-4936 GCA_039714815.1 Actinomycetota bacterium
ATCGCAGCCAGGTTCGAAAGATTGCGCAGCGGGCTCGGGTGATACTCCGGAATCTGCCGATGAAACCACTGAGTCCGAGAGAAGACATCGGCAGGAAACACGGACTCAACTGCCGTACTGGAATCGATGGAACGGGCGCGGGGATTGGCAACCCAATCAATGGGTTCAGGGGAGTAGTTCGTGGACGCAACGCTAGCGACGCGCAGCAGCCGATCAGCTACCCGTGGATTTCACAGACAGAAGAAGTGAGTCGTTCACGGTTCACGGTCAGAAGACGATCCCGCGAGCGATCTGAGAGCGCAGCAATCTCTCTGACGGCCGTCAGCTGTCGGCTGACGGCTGTCGACTGACTTACGAAAAGCTCTTGCCGCAGCCGCAGGTTCCACCGACATTTGGATTGTCGATCGAGAATCCCGCACCCGCAAGGCCATCATCTTTGAAGTCGACGATCGCTCCGTCGACCATCTCCATGCTCGATCCATCGACGAGCACTCTGACGTCGTCGACCTCAGAAACGATATCGCTGGTATCGACGACCTTGTCGAAGTACATGTCGTAGGCATAGCCCGAGCAACCTGAACGCTTCACGGCGATACGTAGCGAAAGGTCCGCATCGCCTTCCGCGTCGATGAGGGTCTTCACCTTTGCGGCGGCGGCAGAAGTGAGCGTGACGCCCGACGACTTCGGCTTCAAAGGGATGTCAACACGGCGTGTGATATCTGGGACGGTCATGTGCACCTTCGCGTTCGCTGTTGGGTTGGGAACACCATGATAGGGGAAAAGGACGTTCGTTTCTACGAAATCTGTCGGCGAACGTCTCAGCTGTAGATAGGCTCCCACCATGGTCACAACTCAGGACGTCACCGCGGCGCTCAAACATGTCGTAGATCCAGAACTTCACGCCGACATCGTGGACCTCGGCATGGTCGGCGATATTCGGATCGATGGGTCTCTCGTGACGGTGGAACTCGCCTTGACGATCGCAAGCTGTCCGATGCGTGGCCAGATCGAATCTGACATCGAGCGGAGGGTCGGGGCTCTCTTCGGAATCGACGATGTTGCCATCAAGACAACGGTGATGTCCCAGGAGCAGCGCTCGACGTTGATGGAACGCGCACGCATGAACGCCAGGGAGAATGCAACACCTACGGCGGTGCATCCATCGACACGCGTCGTCGCGGTCAGCAGCGGGAAGGGCGGGGTCGGAAAGTCGTCGCTATCCGCCAACCTCGCGCTCGCGATCAAGGAGCAGGGCCACACGGTCGGCCTTCTCGACGCGGACATATGGGGGTTCTCTGCGCCACGCATCCTCGGCGCGGTCGATACCAGATTGGAAGCGAACACGGACCACAAGATCGTCCCGTCCGTCGCGTTCGGTATCCAACTCGTATCCACGGGCCTGCTCCTCGACGATGAGGACACCGCGTTGATGTGGCGCGGGTTGATGCTGACCAAAGCCGTCGAGCAGTTCCTCAACGACGTTGCATGGCCCCAGGATCTCGGGTATCTCATCATCGACATGCCACCAGGCACAGGTGATGTGCAGATGGCGCTCGCCAGGATCCTCCCTCAGGCAGAGATGGTCGTCGTGACCACTCCCCAACTAGCAGCGCAGAAGGTGGCGGCCCGTGTTGCCGACATGGCGCGGCGATCCCACATGCCGATCGTCGGTGTCGTCGAGAACATGGCCGGCTTCACGACGGACTCGGGAGAGCACTATGCGATCTTCGGAGAGGGTGGCGGCGCGGCACTTGCCCACGACCTCGGTGTCCCGCTCCTTGGCTCGGTGCCCATCGACCCGTTGCTCGCATCAGGCGGCGACGAGGGAACGCCGGTCATCCTTGCCCAACCAGATGCACCCGCTGCGGTGGCGATCACCGCCGTTGCCGCAGGCGTCACAGAGATCCTGCCACCGCTCGCCCTCGACAACTGTGTCGGAAGACTGGGAGCAATGCTGGATGAACTCACAGCGGACCGAAGTACGTAGTACGAGATCGCCTCTCTGCTCGCGAACCGCTTCTACCCGCACAGGGCTTTCACCAGCGGATACGGGTTGACCCAGCCAAATCCAGGTGGTGCATATTGGAAGTGCACGTGGGGAATCCAATCAGGGGCGTTGCCCGATGACCCGTTGCCACCGAGAAGCTGACCGACGCTCACTCTCGTACCACCGGTGATGCCGGCCTCGATGTACTCGAGATGTGCGTAGTAGTACTGGGAACCCGAGTTCCCGGTGAGGTAGATCGACAGGCCACCGAGAGAGCTGTTCGAGGTTCGAGTAACCGTTCCTGCTTCGATCGCCACGACCGGGGCGTTACGGACGGCTGTGATGTCGACACCCATGTGGAACCGGCCGCCGGAGCGTGCCGCACCCCATGTGTCTGAGAAACTCGTCGCGGCGTTGATCGGGCACGTCTTCCCGCTTGTGTCGACCGGAGGCGGCGGCACGGATGTGGTCGTGGTCGTCGCCGCGGGTTGCGTCGTGGTCGTTGCCAGTGTTGTCGTCGTTGCCGCTGGTGCGCTCGTCGTCGTGCTGTCCCCTGACGTGTCCGAACCGGCGGGTGCGACCGTTGTCGTCGTCACAGGCTCCGTGGTGGTGGTGATTGCGGAGGGCTGCGTCGTTGTCGTTGCAGGCAGGGTCGTGGTGGGCGTGGCGACGGTAGTCGTCGTTGCTGCGGCAGCAGCGGCAGCAGCCTCTGCTGCACGGCGTCGTTCGGCCTCTTCTCTGGCTTTGCGCTCCTCCTCTTGCTTCTGGAAGGCTGCTGCAACCTCGTTGTAGTTGCGGTCGGCCGCAGCAAGAGCCACGAGGAGTTCAGCACTCATCTGTTTGAGGTCTGCAACGAGTGCTTTCTGGTCTTCAAGTGACTTGTCGAGCTTGCGCTGCTGCTCGACATGGAGCTTCTCGGAGGCTTCAAGGCTGTTGAGCAACGCAAGGTCCTGCTCGTTCATCATCCTGTAGTACTCAGCCTGGACGGGCACATCGAGGAAGGATGACGCTGCGAAGACACGCTCGGTCCCAAGCGGGCTCCCTGCCATATACCTGGTTAGCACGAGTTCGGAAACGCGCACGGACTTGGCACCGATCTCACGCTCGAGATCAGAAACGGACTTTGCAAGGTTTGCGACCCGCTCGCGCACGATCTCCTCGTCGAAGAGCGATTGCTGGTACCGCGCTGTCAGGTCTTCGAGTTCGGCCCCCGCAGCCCTTCGCTGCGACAGTGCAGCATCGACGTCATCCTGGGTCAATCGACCTTCCGTCTGAGCCAGGGCTGGAGGCGCAAGAACCATCAATGCCATGACCACGGCAGTGATCCGGCTTCGCATCGTGCTCCTATCTCAGGCGGATCTTTGTGTGATCTCCCAGTCGCCTGTCGTCGAACGATACCGCACCATCGTCAAAGAGCTTGGATATCTGGACGCCAACCTGATGTGTCGCAGCATCTCGGAGCCCGGCGGGGATGTCCGCATAGACGACATCGACGATGTCACCGACCTTCGAAGCGCCTCCAGCGATCGCAGCGAGGATCTGGCGTTCCCGTTCGAGTCTGTGGTCGATGTAGTCGTCGATCACCGCAGCGGCATCGTCCATCGCGTCGCCGTGACCCGGCTCGATTCTGGCTACATCGAGGTCTCTCACGAGATACAGGCTGTCGAGGTACTGGGCAGCGTCCTCGATGATGACCGTTGACCCGCCCATGATGTGGTCGCCGGTGAACAAGACATCGTCTATGCGAAAGCACAGGTGATCGGGGGTGTGGCCCGGTGTGTGGACGGCGAGTAGCTCGATGGATCCGACGCCGACCGTCTCGCCATCTGCAACAGTGATGTCTGGAACGAAGTGTGGGCCTTCCTGGTACCCGTAGACCGGAACGTCCAGCCTGGCAGCAAGCGGGTTCGCCAGGGGCGCATGGTCTGAATGGGTGTGCGTCACCACCACACCGACGGGCCGGAGCTGTTCGAGTGCCCGAACGATCTCGACGGCATGGGCCTCGATGACGGGGCCGGGGTCGAGGACGAGCGCTTCACCATCGCTCTCGATGATGTAGCTGTTCGTGCCCGGTCCGGTGTACAGGCCTGGATTCGGTGCAAGGATCCGTGAGATCATGAGCGACGCTTGAACTCTGCAGGAACGTGACCACCGTGGGCGATGACGTCGCCGAGACGGTCGAGGATGGTCGGGTCGCTCTGTGACGGGCCAGCGGCCTCGAATTCGGGATCATCGGGCATCAGGATCTTTGCGTCGTCGGAACCGACGTGCAATCTCGGCTCGATCGGAGGTACCGGTGCTAACGATTCGAGCATGTCCACGAGGGACGCCACCGATGACGCGGCACCGAGGAGTTCGAGCGTCTTGCGTGTCGGGAACGCCACATCCCACTCACCCCGACGTTCCCTCTCAAGGGCCTCGAGCGGGGTGGTCCAGTCGACGCCGATGAGCTCCTCGGCGTTGAACGTCGCATCGACCTCACCGGACTCGACGGCAAGGAAGAACCTCGTGTCGAACCGGATGGGGAACACGCTCGGAGTGATCCAGTTCGAGAAGTAGGTGAGACGGGACACGCCGAGGTCGTAACTCGAGGATGCGAGGGCGTCGAGCACGTCGTCGACGAGAGGAAACGAGAACGTGCCCTCTGTCGTGACCCAGACACCGGTCTCTTCCACCAGTTCTCTCAACGCCGCTACCTCCCAATCCGCCGACACGTCGAACCCGAGTTCCACGGCGTAGGAGGCATCAGCGTCATCGACGACACCGCCGGGGAACACCCACGCTCCCGGCATGAAACGCGCCGAGTGTGGGCGCTGCACCATGAGGACCTCGATGTCCTCGCGCTCACGGACGAGGCACACGGTCGAAGCTCGGCGAAGGTTCGTCACCGCACAACGACCCATCGCGATCGGAGCCGCCGCACGAACCAGCCGCGCAGCGCCTCACGGA
>JBDLIR010000177.1:0-4921 GCA_039714815.1 Actinomycetota bacterium
GTCGTCTTCCCCGTCTGGGACCGTGCAACGATCGATACGATCGGCGGCGTTGTCTCCTGCTGTGATTCGTCCATCAGAGCAGGTTATCTGGCTTCTGGTATCTGGCCTCTGATATCCGGAATCTCGCCCGTTCTAGAACTGCGGGTGTCCGATCCCGCCCGAGCAGCTTGCACCGGGTTCAGGAGCTGACGACGCACCGGCGAACTCGTTGACGAACTGCCCGAGTCGGGCATCATCGGAGCTGTCGAGTTCCAGCTGCTGGCCCCACGCCGTGGCGATCACCGGAGCGGGCTGCCCGTGAACCGGCGAGACGACCACCTTCTCGCTCGGGCTCACGAAGCCACGCAGGACGTCGATCTCCGAACTCGACAAGGCCGGGTCGTAGGCGATCCAAACTGCACCGTGCTCGAGCGAGTGCACAACGTGCTCGGATTCGACTTCCTCGTCGTAGAAGCCGCAGTTCTGCCAGATCTCGTTGTGAGCGCCACCGGCAGGGACCTCGCCGTCGGCATGGATTTCGCCGTCGACGTGGGCTGGATCGCCGACTGCCTGAGCCTCTGTTCCTTCGGGTATGCCACGCAGCGCAGGCTGGCTGAACAGGACGACGGCGACAAGGCCCACGACAACGATGAAGCCGCCGATGACAGCCAACCGCTTCGGCCACGGGGACTCTGTGTGCGCCTTGCGTGGCGGCGGGGCTGATTTCGCGTGCCTCTTGTTGCTCATGTCCACCCTTCGGCTCGACCAGGCGTCAACCTATCAATGGTCACCGCGTAGGAACACGAAATCGTGCCAAACACACGCTCAAAGCGCTCACAGTGTCGGGCATCCGTCATAGATCTTCCCGGAAAGCCACATCGCTGCAGCTCGACCGCGGGGACCGTGGATGCCTTGAGCTTGGCCCATGCGCTCTCAGCAGACCCCGCCATCGAGGTCGCAGACCAGGCCGGCTGCATCATCCGGGTAGTACTTGTCGATGAGGCCGTTGATTCTGCCGGCGACCGTCTCAAACGGTGCGTACCCGTAGCTGATCGGCAGCGAGGACGCACCGTCTCTCATCAGCAACGTTGGGAAACCCGTGACGCCGAGCCACTGTGCTTCGAGAAAGTCCTGTTCTGTTGCGGCTCGCATCTCGACGGAGCCGATCCGGGTGACGAACTCGTCAGGATCGACGGGGAAGTCGGTAACGAGATCCCGGTACACCTCCGGGTCGGTTACATCGACACGCTCGGAGTAGAACGCTCGTTGCACCGTGTCGAGAAAGCGCCTGGTCTCGTGAGGTGCCGCCTCGCGCATCGTCACGACCGCCGTGTCCGGCACCAGCGTGTCGTACATCCAGTCGTCGCGTTCAAGGCCCGCATGGTCGAACGGTTGCCCACTTACGGAGGCCACTTGTGTCCAATGGTGTGCGAGGTAGCCGCGTATGCGCTCGATCGGCTCGGCCCTGTCTCCAGGCCTCAGCCCGCCGATGATGATCCTGAATCCCATGTCGAAGGAGGACTCGACCTTCTCGATGACGGGAGCAAATCCCCAGCACCACGAACACATCGGATCGGCAACGTACACGAGTTCGATGTTGGAGGCCATGATTGGCGTCAACGCGCTGTTGCGACCTGGTATTCCGTGTAGCCGCTGCCTTCGAGTTCATCCGCGATCTCCGGCCCACCGGAACGGACGATCCTGCCATTGACCATCACGTGTACCGTGTCGACAGACATGTAGCGAAGGATCCGGCTGTAGTGGGTGATGATGACAACACCCAGATCAGGGCTCCGCAGAGCTTCGACCATCGATGCGACCTCGCGCACGGCGTCGATGTCGAGGCCCGAGTCGATCTCATCCAGGATGGCGACCTTCGGGTTGGCAACACCGAGCAGGTACATCTCGGAGCGCTTCTTCTCACCACCGGACAATGCCAGGTTCACCGGACGGTCACGGAACCGATCCATGTCGAGACGCCTGCTGGCCGCTTCGACACGCGACGCGTAGCCGGTGTCGTCCGGGTTGCTCAGCGCCATCTCAGCGGTGAGTTCATCGAGCGACACTCCCGGGATCTCGGTCGGGTACTGGAAGGCCTCGAACAAGCCTGCTCTCGCCCTCTCGTCAACCGTCATCGACATGATGTCCACACCGCCGACGGAAGCCGCGCCGGTGACCTCGTAATCGGGATTACCCATCAGGGCGTGGCTCAGTGTCGACTTCCCCGAGCCGTTCGGTCCCATGATCGCATGGACCTCTCCGAAGGGGACTGCAAAATCGACGCCGCCAAGGATCTCAAGATCGGCGATTTTGGCCGTCAGGCCTTGAACCTCGAGTGCGTAGGTCATCGGGAATCCTCACTGTCTCTGCTTGATACGAAAACGTCGCCATCTCGCACCTGGGTGCGATACGTGGCAACAGGTTGGGTTGCAGGAAGGGTCAGAGCCTTCCCTGTGGCGATGTCGAATGCGGCGCCGTGGAGCGGGCACTCGACCTCGCCGTCGAACACGTCCCCCTCACACAAGGACGCCTCAGCGTGAGAGCATGTGTTCGCGATGGCGAACACGTCTTGGGACGAGCGGAACACGGCAACGGTGACACCATCGACGTCGACGCATGTGCCGGCATCCTCTGGCAGGTCGGTGAGGGCGCCGACGAGGGCCCAGGTCATACCCTGCCCTCTTCTTGCGCCTTGATGTACTTGCTGTTGATCTTGTCTCTGGCCCACCCTGCGACGTGGTCGTCTGGGATCTGTTCGACGACCTCTTCGAAGAATCCGTGCACCTGGAGCCTGTCGGCGCTCTTCGGCGTGAGCCCGCGAGACATCAGGTAGTACCGCTGGTCGTGGTCGAGTGGCCCGACGCTCGAACCGTGGCCGCACTTGACGTCGTTGTTCAAGATCTCGAGGTTCGGCACGGACTGTGCAGATGCACCGTCGGAGAGGATGAGGTTGCGATTCGTCTGGAACGACTCGGTGCGCTGCCCCGTCTCTTCGATGCGGATCATCCCGGTGAAGACGGACAGCGCACGATCCGCAACGGCCCCCTTCAAGAACATGTCGGCGCGTGTGTTGGTTCCGATGTGGTTCATGAAGTACCGGTAGTCGAGTACCTGATCCTCCTCACCGAAGTACGCACCGTAGATCTTGGCGTGTGACCCGTCGCCGACGAAGTCGACATCGAGATGGAGCCTTCCAAGCTTGGCTCCGAGTCCCACCTCTGAGAACGTCAGACTCGCATCCCGCCCGAGGCGGATAGCACCGCGCCCAAAGGCCCGTGTTTCGTAGTTCCAGTCCTGGATGACGCTCATGGTCAACCGTGCATTGTCACCGACAGACGCGGTCACGGTGGGTACAACGGTTGAACTCGCCCCGGACGCACTCCCAAGACGAATGACGACAGTTGCGTCACCTCCCGCGGGAACGGCGACATGCACGCCAGGGAACGTTGATCCAGCGCCGGTGGCTACGACATCGACGAAGACCGGTTGGTCGAGGAGGTTGCCCCCTATGTACGCGGACCCCGGCGAGTAGGCGGTGAAGGCGGTCGTGAACAGGTCGTCCGGGGTGATAGTCTCGACCGCTTCCTGGCTCTGGGCGACCGTCGACACCCCGTCGGTAACCGTGAACCCGTCAACGATGCGCACGACATTGCCATGCCAGCTCTCAACGATCTCGTCGGTGTCGCCATGCCCGGGAACCGATGGTGAGGTGTCGAGTGCGGGGTCGAAATCGAGGTCGAGGTATCGCCAGATCTCTTCAGATGGCGAGGGCATCGACAGCGAGGGCATCGTCTGGAGGGCGACAGTGCGCCGATCCGCCATCCAAGCGGCATCATCGGCACCTGCGGGTGTTGTGTTGGGCACGTCTCAATCCTTCGTACGTTCCGGGCAACGATACCGCTGCGCGAGCCTCAATTATCGAGTTTCCACCATGCACGTGGGAGAAACTGCTACACGCACCGGTCGTCTACACCCTTTAGGCGTCCACAGCGTCCATATCCGGTCAGTACGGACGCCAGAACAGAGAAAAGCTAACGCGATAAGAAGCGCGCTAATAAAACGAACTCCTCCTATACCATTCCTGATGACACCACGACGAGGCAGCCGCCGGTATCACCTGGCAGGCTCCCGAGGAGGTCAGACCCATGCGCTCGACAAGCTTGCGCTTCGCCGCGTTCCTCGCGGCAACAACAATGATAATCACCGGTATCCAGTCCGTTGCAGCTCCCGCACCTGCGAGGGCTGAAAGACAAGACACCGACTTCACGCTGTCCGTGTTCCCCATCAAAGCTGATGAGGTCCACTTCAGAGACACGTGGGGGGCCCGCCGCTCGGGTGGACGCAGCCACAAGGGAACGGACATCCTCGCGGAGCGGGGATCAGAGGTCCTCGCAGTAGCCGATGGCATCGTCTCCAAGATGGCATATCACTACCTGTCCGGTTACTACGTGATCGTTGATCACGGCGCCGGAAATGAAACGGCGTATCTTCATCTCAACAACGACCACCTTGGGACCGACGACGGCGAGGGTGGAACCGTCACCGCCTACTTCCCGACGCTGACGGTCGGCACCGAGGTTGCAGCGGGCGACATCATCGGGTATGTCGGTGATTCCGGCAACGCAGAACGGACAACACCCCACACCCATTTCGAGATAAAGCTCGATGGCCAGAAGGTCGACCCGTACCCGTTCCTCGAAGAGGTGCGCAAGCTCGAAGAGCGCAAGCTGCCGCCCGTGCTCACTCCCTTCTAAGCACTGACAGCGCCCTGGCGAACACGTCATCGAGCATCGCCTCGGTGAGCCTTCCCGTGAAGGTGTTCTGCTGGGACACGTGGTAGCTCATCACGACGGACACCCCTCCTACGACAACCACCTTGCCGTGCCCGAATTTCGGGCGCGGCCTTGGGAGATCGACTCCCGCTCTCCCAAGGTGCGCCCAC
>JBDLIR010000178.1:0-4910 GCA_039714815.1 Actinomycetota bacterium
GCTGTTGCAGCCAACCCGATCATCCCCGGCGTTCCCGATAAGCAGAAGGATCCGCTCGTCGCGATCGTCAACAGGAAGCTCGATCTCCCCGATGATCTGTCTGAGTACGACGAACGACGCCAGACGGCGATCTCGGATCGCACGATCGGTGAACCGAGCGTGCTGGGCAGGGCAACGCCGCTTGCTCAGGTTGAGGAGCAGCTACTCGGGACGGAGGGTGTCGACAAAGCCTTCCTCGAATTGCACAGGGCCAGGCGGTTCTACGATCGTCCCGAGTCCAAGATCGACCACAGGGCGCGCCCGATCCAGGGTGCAAGCAGGCCGCCGTTGGCAAGGCCGGAGCCAGACTTCCACGAGCGGGTATCCCTGCTCGGCGACCATCCAGGGATCCTTCGCAAGGTCGGGCTCGTTGTGGATCTGAAGGTCGCAGACCTCCAGGCGTTGGCGAAGAGCACCTGGATTCGGGCCGCTATCACGACGGAGGCCGGGCTGGCCAGTTCCCCCTCGCGCACGGCGTGCGAGGTCGTCGGCGAGGACATGGTCGCGGCCAGTGGCTCAGACATATGGGTGGCTGGCAAACTGCGGGTGGGAGACGCCGACAAGTTCGCCGTGCTCGACCTCGACGCCGACGGTGCCGCACTCAAAACAGACCAGTTCCTGTGGACACTGCCACGACTCTTGCATGCCGCAACCAATGGTGCGCCTGCGTCCGGCGTAACCCACGGCCGCATCGTCGGAATCAAGGGCGAGCAAGTCTCAGAAGGTATCCAAACCGATGTGAACACAGCTACCCCGTCGCATCGAACCGGAGGCTTCACAGTTGTGCGCCACACCAGGGCGCTCGAGACGATCGACCGCATGGATGCCCAGGAGAAGCTCGGCCAGCAGATCTTGAGCGGTTCCGATCCACTTCTCGATGCTGAAGACGTCATCCAGGGTTACCGCGTCGAGGTGTACGACGATACGGTTGGCGAGTGGTTCACACTCCACGCCAGGACGGTCGAAGCAGACGTACTGAACCACGGCATCGTGCTCTCTGGTGTGACCGACGAAGGGTTCGTCCAGACCACGACGGCGTCTGAAACATCAGGTGTTGAGGACTCTCCGATCCACGTCCACGAGGGCATGTTCAGCTGGGGAGGCTGGAGCCTCTCGGCGCCGAGGCCTGGCAAGCGCATCCGTCACGCCACACAAGAAGAACTCGCTATCAACCCGGACGAAGACGAAATCGTCGAGGACGTCGAGGTCGACCCGGATCCTGTGACACCGATCGTGTTCCACGCAGACGCCACACCTGGCACGCTTCCCAGGCTCCGTTACGGCCGTTCGTACGCGTTCCGGGTGTGGGCTGTTGACCTGGCTGGCAACAGCAGGCCGCACGACATCGGCGCACCGCCGCCGGTATCGCCACGGACGTCCGCACGTGTTGCGAGGATCATGCGTGGACCCATCCGCTTCGGTGCTCCCCAGGGACTCGAGACGGACCTTCGGGCTGCCGCTGCGGCGGCCGTTATCCGCCGCCGTTCGGACGCCACCGAGACCGAGGATCTTGCCCGCGATGCAGCAGACGAGTCGATCTTGGAACGGGTTGGGCCTGATGTTCTCTCCAGACTCGCCATGCGCCGATCGGAGCCGCTCACGAGGATGGGTCTCGGTGAGCGCATCGCTTCGGTCGATAGGGCAACTCTCGTGGGGCGGGCGTTCGAGGAGATGATCCTCGAAACGTCCACACCTATGATCGTGGATCCAGCCAGGATCGACCCCGGCGTGATCGCCGGGTCCATCGACCCGATACCGGGCCTCATCGACAAGGAGGCGCTGTGCGTCACGCCGCTGCGCCCGTTCTTGCGATGGGAGCCCGTCCAGCCGCCAGCCGTTGTATCGCGCCACGCCAACTCAGCGGGCGAATCACTGCTCCAACTCGTCATTCGCTCGGGTGTGACTCAAGACCCCGAATCGCTCGAGATCGCGATCACGGCCCCGGCAGACTACGAGGCGTCTCACCCCACCTACCGTGAAGCATCGCATCGCCATCTGGTGCCGCCGAAGACAAGCCAGAGCGAGGCTGAACTCCACGGGATGTTCGACCAGGCGATCGGATCGAAGAAGAAGTCTGATCATCGGAAGATGCTGGCAGCGGCGATACGGGAATCCGGGACACTGTTCGACCGCACCGTTCCGAAACTCAACAACCCGAAGCAAACTCACACGCAACCCGGTGTTGAATTGGTCAGCGATGCACCGGTGGCCCATGCAGATCCCAAGACCCTGCCGCTTGCTCCTGGCGACCCCCCGGCACCCGGACAGTACGTCATCCACGACACCGATCAGCTCCGTGTGCCGTATCTGCCTGACCCGGTGGCGAGAGGGATCTCCCTGGTGTTCCCGGATGCTGGTCGTGATCGGCAGCTTGCGTTCCCGTTCGGGACAGAGGGTTTCACAGCGAGATACGGAGGCACCTGGCCAGAGACCGACACGTTCAGGCTGGTCCTCGAGCATGCGGACGATCTCACAGGAAGACTCGACGGCAACGTCCTTCACATGGGTCTGCCTCCGGGCGATATCCAACGCTTCAGACTGTCGTCGTCGCTCGGTCGGGCCGACCTCGAACTCTTCGGCTTCTGGAGGTCGCTCCCTGAAGAGATCAGGGACATCGATGTGGTGGCAGAGGCCGCGGCGGATGGCTGGTTGTGGATCTTCACGCCAGCGGACAAGGTCACACTCGTCCATGCGGTTCCCAGACCCCTCGAAGCACCGCACACGACGGCGCTGGCGGCCGTGCGAGCCAAGGGTTCGACCGACTCTGGATTGACGGGAAGCGTCGAGGTTCACGGGCCGAGCACGGAGTCGATCACTGCAGAGGCATCGTGGGACGAGTACACGGACGATCTCGCGTTTCCGACATTCGAAGTATCGGCGGTCAGCGGAGTGGGGTTCACCTCGGTCGTTCGCCCCGAAGAGGATCTGGCGCTGCTCCTTGGCGGGATCCCAACCGACTCACCTGTGACGATCCCAGGGTTCGGTCCGGTGTGGCTGCACCGTGCGGTGCACCAGTGGGAAGACACGAAACACCGAAACGTCACCTACCGGTTCCGCGCATCGACGAGGTTCCGTGAGTACTTCGAATCTGAGAGTCTCGCACCAGACACGGTGAATGGCGTTGAAGGCGACGACGGACAGAGCGTGGTTGGCGAGAGTGTCGAGGTATCGATACCCAGTTCAGCCGTGCCGGCGGCACCGATCATCCACTCGGTTGTGCCGCTGATGCGTTGGAACGTCGGAACCGAGCCGGAGCAACCGGTTGCCGTGCGACGTAGCCGCAGACCCGGTGTCAGGATCTACCTCGAGCGCCCGTGGTACTCGACGGGCGAAGGTGAACTGCTTGGGGTTCTGCTCGCCCCGTTCGGAGCGGATGAAGGGCTTGAGAAGTTCGTGAGCCAGTGGGGCGCAGACCCGATATGGCGGTCACGGAACGTCTTCAGTCGCGGCATGTTCGTCGGGTTCGACAACTTGATCCGGGCGACCGGGCTCACTGATCGCCCGGACGATGCGAGGCCGACGGCCCCTCCGGTGTCGATGCCGTACGCTCTGATGAAGGGCTCGCCGATGGTGACGGTGCTCGGTTATCGTCCCCGCTACAACAAGGAGCGGGAACTCTGGTTCGTCGATGTGGCGATCGATCCCGGCGACAAGTTCTGGCCATTCGTGCGTCTTGCGGTCGCCAGGTACCAACCGGACAGCCTCGACGGATGTCACCTCTCGGAAGTTGTGAAATGTGACTTCCTCCAACTGATGCCGGAACGTACCGCAAGCGTATCGAGGACCGACATCCGGCATGTACGGGTTGTTGTGAGCGGCCCGATCGGGACGAGAGGCGGCAGTGAAGAAGAACCGTTCCCTCCACCTCGGTCCGACGCTCCAGAAGCCATCAGGCGGAACCGCAGGGTCGTTGCACGGCTTCAGAAACTCGACCCGAACATCCCGACCGACCTCGGGTGGGACACGATCGACACGATCGAACTCAAGGTTCGAGGCCAGGGCAGAACGGATGCCGAGGCTGCATGGGTCGGCGAACTGGCAGCCCAAGAGGACATCCCCCTTGCCAAGCCTGGTGACCAGACACAGTGGCGGGTCACGATAGAGGAGTGGGAGCAACTCCTCGGTGACCGCGCCGATCTCGGTGAGCGGGGACCCCGCGAATGGGAGCGGCGACTCATCTACGCCGACGAGGTAGCACTCTGAGGCCTCTGGAGTCCGGAAGCGTCAATACGTTGCGTTCTCGACGCCAGACTCCTGATGACACGCCGGTAACGGTGGTCGGCATCGCGCTTTGGGTGTAAGTTGATGTGAGGCGATGATGGCGCTCGGAAGGAAAGCGGGGTAGGTGTGGCAGGAAACCACGAGAGGGACGGCGGTTCGAAGTTCGACGGATCGAGCCTCGATCGGTCGGTAATCGCCAGGCCGTTGATCGACGAGATGACGAAACCTGTGACCAGGTCGGCTCAGGCCATGGATCTGATCGTCGACTTGAACCTGCGCCACAGGGCGGGTTTGAGCGTTGCGCGTGAACTCATCTACATCGAGATCGTCGGGTACGAAAAGTGGCTTGAGCTTGGCCGGAGCCAGGACACGGTGGATTACCTCGAGCATCTGGCCGGAACCGAGGGTTCAGGGGCCGACCTCAGGGAGTGGGGAGGAATCACCGACAAGCCTCTCGACAAGGTCGTGGATCTCGACAAGGCCAGATACACACCCCAGTACGTATACCCGAAGCTCACCACCAAACAGATCGAGAAACTCATCGTTGTTGACGGCAAGTGCGCAACACGCACCCTGTACAAGATCTGGCCGGATTTCGACGTTGAGATGATGCTCACGAAGTCCGTTGCCACCGTCAAGGCCAACGCGGC
>JBDLIR010000179.1:0-4899 GCA_039714815.1 Actinomycetota bacterium
TTTCTCCCCCGGCCTTCGCGGGGGAGATGTCGAGGAACGAGACAGAGGGGGAAACCAAGTCGTACTACTCAGCTCACACACAAGCTCAGTGGATCATCATGGCTTCCCCTCGGACTTCCGACCTTCTGGAATCTGGTGTCTGGCATCTGGTGTCTGAAAGCGAGCTTGCGAGCGGTCTGTCAGCGAGTCTGCGAGCGGATCTTCTGCTACGACGCGCAGTCGCGACAGATCTTCTTCCGTTTGTTGGCCAGCTGGCTCGATCGTTTCACGAGGAAGCAGCTCGTGCACACGAACTCGTCGGATGCTGCTTCGTCGACGCTTTCGACGTCCATTGAGATCTCCGCCCTACGAATGGCGCGCATCTCCGCGGCTTCATCGATGACGAGCGTCTCTGTGGTCTCGTCCTCGGTGAGCATCTCGAGTTCTTCCGCCTCGAGTTCGTCGAGAGCTTCGGCCTCGGTTTCACCTTCCGTGGAGTCCGTGGCGGCTTTCTCCCCGGCTCCCTCTAGGTCGTCTTCGATCTCTTCAGTGATTTCGGGTGCCATGTCCTTCTCAATTAGATTCGACGGCGCGCAGCATACTCATTCCTGGCGACAGTTCAACTCGTCATGCGATGAAATCGATCGCCGACGGGATCGTAGCGGCCTGGACGGCGCCGGTGCCGAGCATTTCACCATCGGCTTCCACGGGCCAATCATCGGGAATCGCGAGATGGACGTCAGAACCGATGTAGCGCCGAACTGCTGCATGTGTGAGGTGAGACCCTGTGATGACCCGTGGCATCACTGAGAATGCCCTTCTCCGCGGCCCCTGGAACACCTGGACGTCGAAGAGTCCATCGGTGAGCGTTGCACGCGGTGCAACATTCATCCCGCCACCGAAGAACTGCCCATTCGCAACGACCACGTTGATCGCTTCTCCCGTGAATGTGTGGCGGTCGATGTTCGCGGTGATCGATCCTTGTTGGAACCGCGCCAGTGCCAGCCAGAATCCGATCGCATAGCGCTTTGGCCCGAGCCTGCGGGGAAGCCTGCTCGCCGCTGCCGCTGAAGCGGCAGCCACGCCGACGTTGAGAGCATTCAGGAAGTACACCTTCCCGAACGAACCGGTCACCTGGCCGATATCGATGCGGTACGGGTCGGGTTGACGCAGGCGTGCCACGCCGGCGTCCAGACCCCGTGCGTGGCCGAACGTCCTGATGAAGTCGCTTCCCGATCCCGAGGGGATGATGCTCAACATCAGATCCTTGCTCGGGGCCGATTCAGGCTTCAGCATCGCGTTGAGCGCGTGATGAGCGGTTCCGTCCCCACCGACCACGGCGAACCTGCGCGTTCCACGCCGTATCTCGTCTGCGACGACCGATCGGAGATGGTCTACAGAGCGCGTTGTCGTGACGTGTGCGCCTACTCCGTGCCTGGCGAATGCGGCTTCGACATCTGCACGTGAAGCAGCGTCTCTTCCGGCGTGTGGGTTGAGGAGAACGAACCAGTCGGGCCTCGTCATCTCGTGACCTCGGAAGAAACGATGCCCCTGTCGATCGCTTGAATAGCCGCGGATGCAACGGCCCGATGGGTCGGGTATCCATCGCGTATCTGGCGGAGGAGGTCCAGGAGTTGTCTGGCTGCTCGGACGAAGTCCCCGGCCCGGATGTCTTCATCGTGGAAGATCTCGTCAAGACCGAGTCCTGCCGCCCACCCGTAGATCACATCGACCAGGCCGCCGTCTGGCTCACGGCTTGGAGTGACACCTGCCTGCTTTTCGAGAACGGTCAGGTCCTCCGAGAGATCCGCGATCGTTTCCATCGGTTCCGAAGCGAAAGCTGCACTTGGTATCTGGGGGACATCCCCGCCTCGGGTTTCGAAAGTGAACAGAGAAGCGATCGCGCCGAACTGGGCGGGATCGAGTTGATCGAACACGCCTGCCGCGAGCGTGTCCGCGAGTAGGAGGTCGAGTTCGTTGTAGAGAGTTCTCAGGGTCTCTCCGGTACTGGTCAGTCTCCATCCGTCCGTGTATCCCTTGCGGGAGAGGACGACCTTCAGGCGGTCGAACTCTCCACTGATGTCGTCGCGGCCCTGGCGACCGATCCGGCGCAGCAACCGTGCGATGTCGCGTTCGGTACGTTCGGCACGCTTCACCCATCCGAGATGCGTATCGAGGTCTGGACAGGAGGCGACTGCCGACCCGTCGGTGCCATCGAACACAGGGACAGGGTCGTCGAAGGTGATGAGGGTTTCGAGTTTGTCGGCGACTTCGTTGCGATACGCACGGTCACCGGCGCGAACAGGTTCAGGAAGGCTGACCTGGCCCACGACCACGGTTCCCGCAGGCAGGTTCCTCGTCTGGAGGATCTTCTTGGTCCCGGACGCATCGGTGGCCTCCAGCCTTGGCGTGGTGCCTCCCCAGGATCGGGCGAGAACGACGTAACGGGTTCCCGTGACGTCGACGACCGCACCGGGGTAGAGAGATCCGGACACAACATTACGCGAGCGTGTCGTACCGCTTTCGCGTGCGTACTCCCAGATGTCTCCAACGTCGCATTCCGCGGCTTCTCGAAAGGTTGCGAGGTCGCTCTCGCGTGTCTCGAGACTCTGTGTCAAGGACTGTCTGCGATATGTGTCGGAGAAATTCGCGAACGATGCAGAGAGCAGTTCATGGGCCAGTTCACTGTCGTAGCGTGCCATGAGGTTGACGGTCATGTTGTACGTCGGGGCGAACGATGATCTGAGCGGGTTCGCTCCTGCCGCAGCGATCCCGCTGACGCGTGTGAACGGGACGTAGCTGCTGTGGAGTACGACGGCGGTGCCCTCCGTGTCGATTCCACGCCTACCGGCCCGACCGGTCAGCTGGGTGTAGTCGCTCGGCAGAAGCAGTTCGTGTGTCTCGCCATTGAACTTCGACAGTGACTCGATGACGACCGTGCGTGCAGGCATGTTGATCCCGAGCGCAAGCGTCTCGGTCGCTGCGACAACCTTGACGAGGCCGGCAAGGAAGAGCTGCTCGACGGTCTCCTTGAACGCAGGGATGAGCCCCGCGTGATGGGCAGCCGCACCTCGTTCGAGAATCGATTGCCATCGTTCGAAGCCGAGGACCGTCAGATCATCCGGGTTCAAGTGGGCGACGTGTTCGTCGATGATGGCTCGTATAGCCCTGCGTTCGTCCTTCGAAGTGAGTCCGAGGTCACTCGAGGCGATCTGTCCTGCGAAGGCGTCGCATCCCTTACGCGAGAACACGAAGTAGATGGAGGGGAGCAGACCTTCGTGGTACAGGAACTCGACCACTTCGGTCCGTCTCGGTGTGGCGAACCTCGGGATCCGGCCGCGTGAGCGTGAGAGTATCTTCGTGACCATCGGGTTGGGCCTGCCGCCCCTACCGAAAATGGGGGCCATGTCTGTCGACCCTCCCTGGTGCCTGTCCTTCCACATGTACATGGAGGTGAGCGGCACAGGCCTGCTCGTCTCGACGATGAGGTCGGTCGGGCCGCGCCGTGACCGGATCCAGTCTGTGAATTCCTCAGGATTTGCGATCGTAGCCGAGAGTGAGACGATCGGGACGGAGGGTTCGAGGTGGATGATGATCTCCTCCCAGACGGAACCCCTGCTCCTGTCTGCCAGGTAGTGCACCTCGTCGAGGATCACGACTCCGAGCCTCAATAGGGCCTGAGACCCCTCGTAGATCATGTTGCGGAGGACCTCTGTCGTCATGACGACGATGGGTGCATCACCGTTGATGACGTTGTCACCGGTGAGCAAGCCGACCTTGTCGATCCCCCAGGAGTCGACGAGATCGTTGTACTTCTGGTTCGACAGGGCCTTGATCGGTGTGGTGTAGAACGCACGCTTGCCTGCGGCAACGGTGATCGCGATGGCTCCTTCGCCGACGACGGTCTTCCCTGCGCCGGTCGGGGCGGTGACCACCACAGAGTGCCCTGATTCGACCGATCGCAGGGCATCCACCTGGAACTTGTCTGGGAGGAACTCCAGAGAGTCGAGGAAGTCCTTCAGAGGTGTCTCGATGACCTCGCTCACTTTCTCAAGATGAAGCGGATGGCGAGGATCGTCAGTTCGAAGAGGATGTACAGCGGAATCGCCAGGAGCCCGAGCGTCATGGGATCACCGGACGGTGTGATGATTGCCGCGGCCAACAGGATGATGAGCAGTGCCCACCTCCGGTTGCTCCGCAGCATGGTGCTCTTGACAGCTCCTGCAGCCGCTGCGGCGAACAGGAACACCGGGAATTCGAACGCGATTCCGAAGGCCAGGATGAACCTCGTCGCGAACTTCAGATAGAAGTCGGCTCCTATGACGGGTTCGAGCGTGTCTCCCCCGAATTCGAGCAGGAAGGCAAGGCCACGCTCGAGGGCGGTGTACCCGACGACGATGCCCATGATGAAGAGGATCACGAATACGACCGTGATCGGGTATGCCCACCTCTTCTCCTTGGAGCTCAACGCCGGCGCAGCGAATCGCCACATCTGATACAGGATCACCGGCGACGCGAGGATGACACCGCCGAAGATGCTCAGGCGCATCACGGTGGAGAACGCTTCGGTTGGACGGAAGAAGGCCAGCGTTCCGTCCGGGACCGCCGCGTGGTACGGCTCAGCGAGAAGTTCGAGGATCTGCTCGTTGAAGAAGAACGCGAAGGTCGTGCCGACCGCGATCGCGATGGCTGCCTTGACCAGTCTCGAACGGAACTCCTCGAGGTGCTCCATCATCGGCATCGTCGACGATGTCATGAGCCTGCTTCGGATGTGTTTCCCGCATCCTGGGCAGTGGGATCGTCTTTCGCTTGATCTGGTTCACCGGCGGCCTGGGTCGATGCAGCGTCCGCGGCTTCCGGTGGTTCGGATCCATCCGATGTGGTGGGCTCGGGCGGCTTGGTGGTAGGTGAGTTCGGCAT
>JBDLIR010000180.1:0-4889 GCA_039714815.1 Actinomycetota bacterium
CCGGCTGAGCCTCAGTCCTCGTCGTCTATTTCTTCTCCGGCGTCGTCCGGATCGCCCGAGCCGCCTTCGTTGTCCTCGGGAGTATCAGGTTCTTGCCCCGCAGGAGCGTCATCGGTTGCGGCGGCGTGTGCCGCGATGGCAGCATCGACAGCCTTCTGGGACTCCTTGCGTGTAATGATCGTTGCGGTCACAGCTGCGATAATCCCAACGACGAGAACGCCTATCAGCACCCACAGGATCCACGATGTGGAGCTCGATCCGATGTCCGACACTGCAGTCACATCTACCGAGCCGGTCAAGGGGATGGTCCACACGAGGGTGCCGTCCTCGCGCACCTCATCGGCGTTGTGCTCGCTGACCGTGCCCGGCATCGACACGATGAGGTTGGCAGAGAAGATGTCGCCGGTGATGTCCGAAGGGTCGATGGGCAGATCACCCAGGCCGCCGCCGACATCCGCAGAGGCGATCGAAGCGTTGAGGGTCGCGGTGTTGCCGTCCGTTGTGTACGAGAAGTCTGCGAAATCCGAGAACATCTCCTGACCGAAATCCGAGAAGTCATACGTCTCGAGGTCCTCGATGGTGTTCGAGAAGCCGAAGAAACTCATGTCGCCCTCGGTCCGGGTGTACGGTTCGAAACCGGCGGCTTCCTCAGGGAGGTCCTCGGTGAACAGGTCCGCAGGATCATCGCCGGTTTGCGACAACAGGTCCAGCATCTCCTCGTCGAAACCGACCTCAGCTCCGACGGTTGCGGACCCGTCTTCGTTGATATCGAGGGTCAGATTCGATTCCGCACGACACGCCGTGAGAGCGAGTGCTGCGAACACGAATATGAGTAGGTACTTCCGCATTGGTCCTCCGGATTCTGGTCTAGACATGATGCTAGGCGGTATCTTTGACGTGCGACTATCGGGAGGTATCTGTGGAAGACAGCCAGGACGACATCCGGCACTCGTTCGTCGATGCGTATCCGCGCTATGTCGCCTCCATTCTCGCTTCGCGCGGTATCGAGATCGATGATGTGGTGGCTGACGCCATCGTTGAAGGCGCTGCTGTGCTCGATGGGTTGCTCGCAACGTTCGAGGCGACCGATCTGGTCGATCAGACGTCGAGTCCCCTTGAACTCTTTCGGGAGGCCCTTCGGCCGATAGACCGTGCGCTGACACTTGTGGGTGCACCTCTGCCGCAGCCTGGATCAGGCGCAACGAGGATCGCCCCGTGGGACCGATATGCACTCTCACCGGGGTCGTCACAGGTGCTCGGCCAACGTGCCCAGGAAGCACACGTCTCCTGGGGTCTGGGAAAGGCGATGGCGTTTGCGCGGCAGGTGGACACCACCCGGGGGCCGGCAGTTGGCCTGCTGTGCCCTGAGGGCGACGTCGCCGCCGTTGTGGCTGAGGTGGAAGCATTGCACTACAGGACGATCCCGCTTCCTACCGACGCCGATGTTTCGGCCGCTGTTGTTTGCGCTGACGAGGCCGATGCCGATGCGGTCGTTCGGTCGGTGTCGCAACGAGCGAGAGTTGTCGTGTACGGGCGATCTATCGATGATCTGGACCAGATCAGGTTCGCAAGTCTCGGTGCGACATCGGTGGTGCACGCAAGCGCGTTGTTCGGAAGGCTGTCGGAGCATCTTCCTGTGATCGGTTGACCGAGGGAGCTATCTGGCGACGAGCGCCTCATTCGGGTCGAGCAACACCTCGGAGAACTCGCCAGGCCGGTCGCCGGCAGTTCCGACCACCTGGGTGACACGCTGCGGGAACGTGAACGGCTGTTGAGCATCTGTGAAGTTGACCGCCACATAGACCGTGTCATCGCCACTGGTGCGGCTGAACGAAAGGACGTGATCCTTGTTCGCCGTGAGCATCGCGATGGATCCGGTTGCAAGCGCTTCCGTGGAGCGTCTCAGTTCGAGGAGAGTCCGGTACAGAGACAACGTCGAGGTCGGGTCGCCGAGCTGGTCAGCGACGCTTGTGGAAGCGTCAGCGAACGGGAGCCACGGGGTTGCTGTGGCATGCGTGAAGCCCATACCCGGATCGCCGGTCCATTGCATCGGGGACCGGCAGCCATCGCGATTGAGCTCCGGGTAGCTCTTCCCCCACGGGTCCTGTTCGTTGCCCGGTTCGACGACGCAGTCGACGAGGCCAAGCTCCTCCCCGTAGTACAACGTCGGTGTTCCCCTGAGCGTCAGGAGCAGCACGGCAGCGGCGCGGATGCGTTCGGGGCCGAACCGTGTGCCGAACCGGGGCTCGTCGTGATTGCCGAGGACATGGTTTCCCCATGCACCAGGTGGAAGGGCGGATTCCTGTCCCATGATCTTGTGCCTGAAGTCGTTTGCATCCCAGGACGCCCACAGGAGGGAGAAGTTGAACGGCATGTGGAGGCCGGTCCCGTTCACTCCGTAGTACATCGCCCATCGTTCCCAATCCGACTCGTGGACCTCTCCGATACCGAACCGGTCGTCGTACTCGTCGAGCACGGCGCGGATCGCGGCGTGCATGGTGTGGATGTCGGTATGGCCCTTGTCGTACACGTGGTCCTGGGTGTCGTACTCGTTGAGCGTCTTCGTCCCTTCCTTCGAACCGGTTGCCGGGGGGTTGCTGCGCATGAGTGGATCCTTGGCCATGAAGTGGGCGACGTCCACGCGGAATCCATCGACCCCCCTGTCGAGCCAGAACCGGAGCGTGTCCATCATGGCATCGACGACGACCGGGTTCCTCCAGTTGAGATCTGGCTGTTCGGGGAGGAACGAATGCAGGTAGTACTGCTGTGTCGCGTCGTCAAGTGTCCAGGCAGGTCCACCGAACAGGGAGAGCCAGTTGTTCGGCGGTTGCCCCTCGTCATCGGGTTCAGCCCACACGTACCAGTCGCGTTTCGGACTGGCGAGGCTCGCCCTCGATTCCTTGAACCAAGCATGCTGGTCCGATGAGTGATTCGGAACCCAATCCATGATGACCTTCAACCCGAGCCGATGGGCCTCGGCGATCAGCGTGTCTGCGTCGTCGAGGGTCCCGAACATCGGATCGACGTTCGTGTAGTCCGATATGTCATATCCAAAGTCCGCCATCGGGGAGGGGAAGATCGGTGAGATCCAGATCGCGTCGACGCCCAGGGTGTTGCTGAGGTAATCGAGGCGTTGGGTGATGCCGCCGAGATCGCCCACGCCGTTGCCTGTGGAGTCCTGGAAGGACCGCGGGTAGATCTGGTAGATGACAGCGGATTTCCACCATTGCGTGGGTGTCGTGGCGTTCATCGGCTGTACGGTAGTTGCCTCGTGAGCACCGGTGGATGCCAGACATTGCAATACTGTGCCGATGGAGACGATTCAGCCAGACCGACGTTGGGCGTTCACAGCCCTGTTGTTCTCCACGATGGGTGTCGGCACGTTCATCGCAGCCTCGCTTGGCATCATCGCCGTCGTGTTCATCACGGATCTCGGGATCTCCCGAGCCCAACTCGGGTTCGTCTTTGCGATCAACACCGTCGGTGCGGCGGTGCTGTCTCCCGTTTTCGGACGGATCACAGACAGGATCGGAGGCCGTGCTGCGCTGATCGTTGTTGCGCTCACTGCGGCAGGATCGTTCCTGATGCTTGGTGTCGCCGGATCGTTGATCACCCTCGCCGTAGGTTCGGCTGTTGGTGCGGTAGCCCAGGCGGGGTCCAACCCCGCCACGAACAAGCTGATCGCCGAAGACCTCCCTGCCGGGTCTCAGGGCATCGTCACGGGCATCAAGCAATCGGGTGTCCAGGCGTTCATCTTCGCCGGTGGGCTCATCGTGCCATCGATGGCCCTCGCATGGGGAAGGGTGAGCGCCTATGTGATGTTCGCGGCCGTTTCGGTCGTTCTCGCTGCCGCCGGTGCCTGGCTTCTGCCGAAGCAAACACAGGCGCATGGTCCAGACGCCGAATCGTCGTATCGCGAGCGGTTGCCCGCTGCGATCTGGTGGATAGCGGTGTATGGTTTCCTGCTCGGATTTGCCGCGTCAGCGACGGTCATGTTCGCCCTGTTCACGACTGAGAAGCTCGGGCAGTCCATCGTCGTTGGTGGCGCTGTCGCAGCTGTGGTGGGCTTGACCGCGATGCCGGCGAGGATCGCCTGGGCGCACCACGCCGAAAGACACCATGCATATCGCTCGTCGCTGATGATCATCGCGCTGCTTGCCGTGCTTGCATCGTTCGCTCTTCTCGGAGCCGGGGCGGGTGCGTGGTGGCTCATCTGGGTTGCCGCGGTCCTCACCGGACTTGGCCCTTCGTCGTGGAACTCGGTTGGCATGCTCGGCTTGATCGTATTCGCCGGGCCGAGGGCAGCGGGCCGCGCCTCAGGTGTGATCCTGTTCGGGTTCCTCGTCGGTCTCGGAATCGGACCGCCGTTTTTCGGATGGATCGTCGATGCGAGCGGTTCTTACGCAGGCGTGTGGATTGCAGCTCTTGCTGCCGCCGTTGCGGGAACGCTTGTCATGGTGGCATGGAAGCCACCCGAGCGTGCGGTCCCGTCGGGTGATGCTTCAGGCTCGAGTATTCAGGCGTAACTAGTAGCGAGCCATGCCCAGCCGTACGGCGGCAGCGTGACGATCGTGCCGTCGCTGACGGCGGGTCCCTTGATCTGTTCGATGCTCGCAACGGCCACGGTGCGATCCTCGCGAGAGAAGTTGGCAACGACGGTGAACCTGCCTCGCGAGTATGCGAGCACCGACCGGTCACCAGTGTCGAGATGTTCGAACGATGCGGTCCCGAACTCCGGTGGACGATGGGCGATCAAGGAGCGCATCGCATGGAGAAGTGACGACTCGTCGTCCATCTGGTTCGCAACGTTGACCGATGCCGAGCCATACGGGCCATCTGTGATGACGGGAAGGTAGAAGCTGCCCGGGTCAGCATCGGACCATGCTGCG
>JBDLIR010000181.1:0-4882 GCA_039714815.1 Actinomycetota bacterium
ACCTGGTTGCCCGTCCAGAAGTCGAACCAGATGCCGTCGGGGAGGACGACCGTACGCTGGGTACTGCCCTCTTCGGTAACGGGGGCGACACAGAGCGCATCTCCGAGCTTGTACTGATCATCGATGTCAACGGCTTCTGGATGTTCGAGGAACATGGGCCGCATGATCGGGAGTCCTCCGTGAGATGAGGCTGCTCCGGATGTGTAGAGGTATGGGATGAGGTTCATCCGGAGCCGCGCATAGAAGCGGTAGATATCGACGACCGCGGGATCGTCGGTCTGAGTGGCGATGTTCCAAGGTGTCCGATCCGCAAGCGGCGCCTTGTGTTCGTTGTGTTCAGAGTGGTATTGCATCAGGGGACAGAACGCCGCGAAGGCGGTGCTTCTCTTGTAGAGCTCAGCGGATGGGAGCGGGCCGGAGAACCCGCCGAGGTCCCATGTCCAATACGAGATCCCTGAAGTAGCGGCCGACAGGCCTGCGGTCAGGGATGCCTGCAGTGCTTCCCATGTTGAGTCTTCGTCCCCAGCCCAATGGGCGGGCAGTGCCTGTGTACCGGTGAAGCCGGCTCTGGAGAACGTGAGAAGTTGTTCTGGTTGCCGCTCCTCGAGGAGCTCGTGGTACGCGGCGAGGTAGCGCAGCGGGTATTCGTTGGCGGCTGCGTCGCCGTGGGTGCCGTCGTGGGTGCGAACGTCTGCACCCCAGAGGTGTTCGCCTCCGTCGGTCTTGAAGCCGTCGATGCCGAGATCCCGGACCAGGTAGCGGCGTTTCGCGAGCCACCAGTCCCTTGCGTCGGGGTTGGTGAAGTCGATGATGCGGCTCCCGGGAAACCACCATCCACGGTTGCGGTAGTCAGATCTGTCTTCGGTCTTGACGCAGAAATCGTTGGCGGATGCGTGGGCGACATCGTTGTCGTGTTGAGGATGGTCTGGGATGTCCTTGAGTACCGGGATCTGCCACAGCAGCACGCGGATATCGTTGTCGTGCAACGAATCGACCATCGCTTTGGGGTCGGGCCAACGTCCCGTGTGGGTCATGTTCGCTGGTTCGATGGCGAGGTTCCCGGAGGTGGGAGCGTAGTCGGTGTCGTTGAACAGGTAGAAGGTCGTCTCGTCCGACCACGCTTCTATCACGAGGACTGTGGCGGGTATTCCTTCGGTGAGTGTCTTGTCCACAACTTCGTTCACGCGGGATTGTCGGTCCCATTCGTTGCCGGACATCCATGGTCCATAGACCCATGGGGGGAGGATCGGGGGGCGTCCGACATCATCGGCGTATCGCTTGAGCACGTCTGCCGGTGAGCCCAGATAGATGCGGGCTTCGACGGTCGGGGCTGGTACCACGACGGTGATCCTGTTGGTCTCCGTCGAGCCGATGTCGAATCGGATCCGGTCGGACGTTTGGAACGAGATCCCGTATCCGAGCGAGGACAGGATCCACGGAATGGGCAGGTACGTCCTCGAACCTTGCTGCTTGTACTGCTCATAGACGCGAACGTCCGGCGTGTGCCCGCGTTGGTTGAGAGAGTCGAACCGTTCACCGGTGCCGAAGACAGCTTCCTCCGGGCCGAGTGTCCAAGAGATTCGCAGATGACTTGGTGATCCATCGCTGATGCCGACATCCACCGAGAATCCATCGAGGAGTTCGCCGACTCTTGTAGATGCGAGGTGATTCCCACGATCGTCGGACGAATCCGCGTCCGAGGCTTCAACTCGGAGGTCGAGTGCCTCTTCACTGATGTCTGTTTCGTTGATGGTGATGCCTGCATGCCGGACCCAGTCAAGAATCGGCACGTCGAACCATTCGGAGGCCTGTTGGGTGCCGTGTTCGTCAGGACCGAGGAATCGGTACCTGCCGGATTGGCTCATCGGGCCGATCAGGCAGTGCCAACCATCCCCTCGACGTTCGAGTGGCGTGGTGATCGGGCCGCTGTCGCCGTATTCCCATTCGACGTGAACGTCGGTGCATCCCTCAGGCACCGTGACGCCGATGCTGATGGGGTCCTGTGCTGTGGGTAGAAGGGGGTTCCTCGCCCACGGGGTCGGTTCGTATGGATTGTGATCGCCTTCGGGGACGTGCCGAAAGAAGTCGCTCATCGGTTCCTCCAAGAGCGCAGGGGGTTGGGTCGGTGAGGAAAAGGGGACACCGACCCAACCCGAAGGGTATGTGCGCCTACTCGATGAGTTCCTCGATACCTGCAGCGGCTTCGTCAAGCGCATCCTGTGCGCTGAGTTCGCCTGCGACTGCACGCTCGATCTGCAGATTCACGAGATCCTGCAACTCTGCCTGCCGCTCGATGACTGGAGGTACGACGACGTTCTCGAGCGAGTCGAGGACTGCCTGCCTGTTGTCGGGCGGGGTTGCCTGGAGATACGCCTCGTACAGGCTGGAGTCCGTGAGCGTCGGAAGCTCCCAAGCCGCGTCGACGCGGATCTTCGCTGCATCTCCGTTCGACGTGAAGTACCGCAGCCAACGGAATGCTGCGTCCTGCTTGTCGCTGTCAGCGGACACTGCCACACCATTGGCGAAGAAGTGGCTGCCTCCCTGGGTGTTGCCGGGCTCGACAACGACATCCCACGCAAACTCCGCGGCCTCGAACGCCGAGAACATCCAGATTCCGGTGGTGAGCATGCCCAGCTCACCGTTGAGGAACATGTCACCATCGGACACGCCACCCATTTCGGCCGCTGTCGGCTGTGAACCGGTATCGACGTAGTCGATCATGAACTCGAGAGCTTCAACACACCCAGGATCGTTGATCGTCACAGACCCGTCGTCCCCGAAGATTCCGCACCCGTTCTGTGCTGCTGTCTTGTAGAACTCCCAGTAGTGGAGTCCGGCAAAGAAGCCCCACTGGTCGTCGGCGGATGCCGCGATCGAGGCTGCTGTGGCGGATTCGTCTGCCCACTTCCAGTCAGCGGTCGGATAGTCGAGACCGAGGTCGTCGAAGAGGTCCTTGTTGTAGACCAACATCACTGTCGAGTAGCTCTCAGGGAGAGCGAACTGTGCGCCATCGATCCCGAACGCTTCCAGCGCTGGCTGGTAGTAGGCTCCGGCATCGAAGTCCGCGTCGGCACCGATTGCATCGGTCATATCGGCGAGGACGCCCTTCGTCGCAAACGACACGAAGTTCTCAAAGTTCAGTTCGAACGCATCGGGAGCATCGCCTCCCGCGACCTGAGTCTGAAGCAACGTGAAGTAGTCGTCGAAGGGTGCCGTTTCGACCTCGACCTTGACGTCAGGATTCTCTGCCTCGAACCCAGCGATCATCGCGTCGAGATCTTCGAGATGGTCTGGCGCCGCAGAGAAGGTGAAGTACCGGATCGTCGTCGGTTCCGCCGGTTCTGCCGGTTCCTCGGCCGCGGTGGTGGTTGTCGTATCCACCACTCCCTCGGTCGTACTGGTGGTAGTGGTGTCATCTGCCGCGGGCTCGCTGCTACACGCAGCAGCCACCAACATGATGACGGTGAGGAGCGCCATGAGGCTCCCCATTGTCTTGGATCGCATGCTTCCTTCTTTCTTTCCTTGTCTCGCGTCCACGCTCAGTGGCTCGGGGACGCTCACTTGTTCACTCCTCCGAGCAGGAGTCCTGCAGAGATGTGTCGCTGGATCACAGCGAACACAGCAATCACGGGAACGACGGCGATGACCGAGCCGGCCATCACCATGCTCCAATCCGTTTCAAAGCGGCCATGGAGAGAAGCGAGGCCGACCGGTATGGTCATCGCTGCCTCGTCGCGGGCAACAAAGAGGGGCCACAGGAATGCGTTCCACGCCGCCATGAAGGCAAGGATTCCGTGTGTCGCTGTCGCTGGTCGCGCATAGGGAAACGCGACACGCCAGAAGGTTCGCCACGGACCGGCGCCGTCGAGGGCTGCCGCCTCCTCCATCTCGCGGGGCATTTGGGCGAAGTACTGGCGAAAGAGAAACACCCCGAACGCGCTCGCGACCATGGGCAGGATCAGTGCGTGAAGCGTGTTGAGCCATCCCGCTCTGCTCATTCCGATGAAGAGGGGGACGATCGTCACCTGGAACGGCACCATCAGGGTTCCGAGATACACGAGCAGCAGCACGCCTCGACCCCGGAAACGGAATCGGGCGAGCCCGTAGCCAGCCATCGCGCTGGTGAGAACCTGCAGGATCGTGACGATCACGGTGACGATCACAGAGTTCAGGACCATTCGGGCGAACGGTGTGACGTCCATGACCCGGCGATACGCGTCAAGGGACGGCTCCCTCGGAATCAACTGTGGGGGAACCTGAAGCAGCGTTTCGCTTGGTTGCAGGGACGATGACAGAGTCCACGCGAACGGGAAGACCATCGACAGTCCAGCAAGAATCAAGAAGATTGCCGAGAGCGTCTTCCATGGCCGGAACTTGACGCGGCGCTGCGCTGGGTGTGCGCCCATGTGTCGTATGCGAGGGGCTGTGATGCTGTCAGTTGGCATAGTGCACCCAACGCTTCTGCATCCGGACCTGGATCAGCGTGACGCTGAAGATGAATGCGAACAGCACCCATGACATCGCAGCTGCGTACCCCATCCGGCCGAAGCTGAATGCGTTCCGCACGATCTGTTCCACGACCACTGTGGTCGAGTTCAGGGGGCCTCCCTCGGTCATGATCCAAACCTGCTCGAACACCTGGAACGAGTTGATCAGGAGGATCACCGACACGAGGAACACTGTCGGGCTCAACAGGGGGAACGTCACCCGCCAGAACGCTTGCCAGCCGTTTGCCCCATCGATCACTGCAGCTTCACGGTGGTCGGTTCCCACGGCCTGGAGTCCGGCAAGGAAGAGGATCATCACGAACCCGGCGTCCTTCCAGACGCTTGCCGCAATGACCGCGACCATCGCCCAGCCCTTTTCGAAGAGCCATGCCGGA
>JBDLIR010000182.1:0-4873 GCA_039714815.1 Actinomycetota bacterium
GGGAGATCTCGTCGACCGTGTCGTGCTGGAGCGGCAGCATGACGACGTCCTCGACGGGCCCGTCGAAGTACCGGGGCGCAAGATCCGACACGCCTCTGGCTATCGCACCGAAGATCTTCCAGTCAGAGCGCGATTCCCACGAGGGGGCGACTGCAGCCTGCATCGGGTTGATGAAAGAGTGCATGTCCGTCGTGTTGAGATCGTCCTTCTCGTACCAGGTGGCTGCAGGGAGGACGATGTCGGAATACAGCGCCGTGGTGTCCATGCGGAAGTTGAGGTCGACCACGAGGTCCATCTTGCCTCTGGGGCCTTCGGGTCGGACCGTGATCTCGCTGATCCCCAGATCGTCCGGCTCCTTGGCGATGGCATTCGAATGCGTGCCGAGGTAGTGCCTGAGGAAGAACTCATGGCCCTTCGCCGATGTGCCGATCGCGTTGCCGCGCCATATGAGCCATACGCGTGGCCACGACTCGGGGGCGTCGGGGTCATCGATCGCAAAGTCGACCGTTCCGGCCTTGAGCGCGTCGACGACGCCGGCGACGACGTCTGCATCGCTCGTGGCCCCACCGGCGCGCAGGCGCCGCACGAGGTCGATCGGGTTCTGCTTGAACTGGGGATAGAACGGAAGCCATCCGCGTCGCACCGCACGAGCCTGCTGGTCGATGGTGTGGTCGAGGCCCTCCGGCGAGGGTGGCAGGGTGTCGTAGCTCGAGTATCCCTTCTCGTAGCGCCACTGGTCGGAGTGGACGTAGTGCCATGAGGGGGTGTTCTGGTGCCGCGGGGGAGTTCCCCAGTCCCCGCCGAACGCAAGGGTGCCCCACGATGCGTGCATGACCAGCTTCTCCTGGCCGACGTAGTGGGCGAGGCCGCCTCCGTTGACGCCGACCGAGCCGGTCAGCATCAGTGCGACGATCGCCGAGCGGTACAGCAGGTTGTTGTGGTACCAGTGGTTGGCGCCAGCGCCGATGATGACCATGTTCTTGCCGTTGGTCGCTTCGCCGTTCGTGCCCCACTCGCGAGCGAAGCGCAACAGAGTGTCTCTGTGGATGCCTGTGTGCTGCTCCTGCCACGCCGGCGTGTAGGGAGCGTCTTCGTCGTCGTAGGAGTCCGGGTAGGCGCCAGTCAGCCCCCGGTTCACGCCGAACCTGGCCATGATGAGGTCGAAGATCGTAGCCACAGCAACGCGGCCGCGCCCTGTCTCGATGTAGCGGACAGGGACGCCGCGGTGGGCGACGTCGTTCGTCACGAAATCATCGAAGGCGACATCGCGAACTTCTGCGTAGCTGTCGATGAAGGTGAGCTCTGGATCGATGTCTCCGCCGACGACCGTGTCGGTGAGTTCCAGGTTCCACTTGCCCTTGTCCTCATCTGCCCAGCGGTACCCGATCGTGCCGTTCGGCATGCGCGGGGCGTCCGAAGCGGTGTCCCACATGAGCATCTTCCAATCGCCGTGCTCGACATCGGCGTACGTGCTGAGTTCGTTGGCGCGCAGCAGGCGACCCGGTGCGTCGTCGGTGATCTCGACAAGGAACGGAAGATCCGTGTACTGCTTGACGTAGTCGTTGAAGTACGGCGTCTCTCGCTGTGCGTAGAACTCGGTGAGCAGCACGTGGTCGACGGCGAGCCAGAACGCGGTGTCCTGCCCTGGATGGGTTGGCACCCACCAGTCGGCGTACTTGGCGACCATCGAGAAGTCCGGGCTGAACACGGCGAGTTTGGCTCCCGCATGACGCACCTCAGCGATGAAGTGGGTGTCGGGGGTCCGCGTCATGTTGAGATTCGCACCCATGACAGCCACGAAGCGCGAGTTGTACCAGTCCGCTGATTCGTGGACGTCTGTCTGCTCACCCCAGATCTCAGGCGATGCCGGGGGCAGGTCGCAGTACCAGTCGTAGAAGCTCATGACCGTGCCACCGAGCAGTGACAGGAATCGGCTGCCTGCGGCATAGCTGATCTGAGACATCGCAGGGATGGGGGAGAAACCGGCTACGCGGTCGGGGCCGTACTTCTCGACGGTTGACACGATGGATGCCGAGATGATCTCGAGAGCCTCATCCCATGAGATACGGCGGAATCCGCCTTTGCCACGCGCCGTCTGATAGGCCTTCCTGGCGTCGGGGTCGTCGGTGATCGAGCGCCATGCTGCGACAGGGTCGCCGGGATGTGAGCGCTTCGCTTCACGCCACCGGTCGATCAGCGCACCGCGGCCGTAGGGGTACTTCACCCGGATGGGGCTGTAGAGGTACCACGAATACGAGATGCCGCGCTGGCATCCACGGGGTTCGTAGGGGGGCAACCCTTCTTCGAGTTCGGGATAGTCGGTCGCCTGGAGCTCCCAGGTCACGATCCCGTCCTTGACGTAGACCTCCCACGAGCAGCTCCCGGTGCAGTTGACACCGTGGGTCGTGCGGACGCGCTTGTCGTGGCTGAAGCGGTTCCGGTAGAACTGTTCCCACTTGCGCTCCGCCGGATCGACGGTCTCCCAGCTCCACTTCTTGGTCATCGGCTGCTCCTCAGCTTGTCGACGTAAACGTTCTGTGGCCCTCGAATGACCAATGCTGTGATCAGGATGAGAACACCGAATCCAAAGATGCCGAGAAGAACCAGGAGGTCGACGGACGATTCTGTCGGCGCGTCAGCGCTCGCAGTCTCGAGGTAGGCTGCCAGGTCGTTGGCCTCTTGCTCGGTGATCGGACGGTCCGCAAACACGGCGATCATCGGGTCGACGACGGGGTCCGTTACCGCCGAGATGAACCCGCTCGTCCCGAAATCGGCGATGATCGTGTTGAGCTCGATCGCCAGCCCCGGGCCGCCGAAGCGGTTGTACTCTCCGGCTGTGTGACAGGCAATGCAGGCGCTCCCGCCACCGGACAGCAACATCGAGCCGACGAAGAGTTCCTCGCCGACCTCGGGGTTCCCAGGAGCGAGCGGGACGGTCGTCGTTGCGGACGTCGCTCCGCCACCACCCGAAAGCGCCACGGCATAGGCAGAGACCTGGTCGATCTCGTCCGCTGAGAGCCTGTCGCCGAACGACGGCATCTTCCGGTCGTACGTCTCACCCAGGATGACCTTGCCTTCGAGTCCGTTGGTGACGACATCGACAACGTAGGCCAGGTCACCAGAATCGGGGTTGCCCGTCAATGGGGGGTACTTGCCGGCCTCACCGAGACCGTCCGCCTTGTGGCAACGAGAACACGATTGGTCGTAGATCTCAGCGCCCTGGTCGGTCGTCTGGGCGAGCGCTGCGGATGCCGAGGCGATGAGCATCGCCGAGAACATCATGACGATGATGAGGAATCGTTTCACACCCAGCATCTCCTTGTCCTGGTGCATCTGGTCCTGTCACACCGGCAGTCGTCGGGCTGTTGAGCCGTCGTCTCTGCACTCCGCGGATGGTTCACTGTGCATTCCGTTTCGTTTGCTGCTGCCACCATGCTACTTTAGTCGCGTAATTCTAGAGTATGCTACTGAGGGATACTGAATGAGGAATCACGCGAGGAGGTCGGATTCGATGAGCCGTGAACGGATTTCGCACTGGCGTGCAGCATTCAGTGCCGTCATGATCATGGTCTACTTCGCTGTCTTCACCGCCTGGCTTCCTTCGTATCTCTTGCGATCCCCCCTGCTTTCGACCGCTCCGCGCAACGTCGCTGACGGGATCGTTGCGGCGCTGTGGGGAGCGTTCTTCGTGGCGGGCATCGTTGCGCTTCGCTGGGCACAGGATCGAGAGCTGATCTGACATGACATCGTCGGAGTTGGGATTCTACGATTTCAACATTCCGTGCCTCGCCGCGTGCCCCGTGCACACCAATGCAGGGGCATACGTCGCGGCCATCGCCGACGGCGACGACCAACTCGCCTATCTGACCGCTCGCTTGCCCAATCCGTTCGCATCGGTGTGCGGGCGTGTGTGTGCAGCACCGTGTGAGGATGCATGCCGTCGCGGCAACATCGATGAGCCGATCGCCATCCGCGCCCTCAAGCGATTCGTCACCGAAAAGTACGGGCCAGAGGCAGGCAGGAAGAGCATCTGGGCTGCGGTCGATTCCCAAACCGCTGCGCACAAGGGAAAGAGCATCGCAGTGGTAGGCGGCGGTCCAGCCAGCCTGGCATGCGCCCACGACCTCCTTCTCCAGGGATACGACGTGTCTCTCTACGAGGCGACGGAACGCCTCGGTGGGATGATGGTGCTCGGTATCCCGGAGTACCGGTTGCCCCGGGACCTCATCGACGCTGAGATCCAGGGGATCGTCGACCTCGGCCTCGATGTCCGCCTCGGTGTGAAACTCGGCGAGGACATCTCGCTCGAGGAACTCAGGGAGGACTACGACGCTGTGTTCCTCGGGATCGGGGCGATGCTCGGTCGCGATCTCAACATCCCGGGACACGATGCCGACGGTGTGTTCCGAGCCGTCGAGTTCCTCCTGAACGTCAACCAGGGCTTCTCGGTCGATATCGGAGACAAGGTCGTCGTCATAGGCGGCGGAAACGTCGCAATGGACGCCGCACGCACGGCTTTGAGAGCCAGCGCGTACGAAGACCAGGACGATGACGTGGAGACATGGGAGGCGGATCCCGCCGAGGTCTCACACCCTCTCGACGCTGCACGCAGCGCCCTGCGCGCCGGCGCCACAGACGTGACGATCGTCTCGCTCGAGTCACGTGAAGAGATGCCGGCCCAGGAGTTCGAGATCGTCGAAGCCGAAGAAGAGAACATCCGTATGTTCGGTCGTCGCGGTCCTCAAGAGATCGTGACAGACGCCGAAGGCAGAGTGGCCTCACTGCGCACGGTCGGCGTCTCAAGTGTTTTCGATGATGAGGGACGTTTCTCTCCACAGTTCGATGAAGACGACGTGGCGGAATTCGAAGCGGA
>JBDLIR010000183.1:0-4860 GCA_039714815.1 Actinomycetota bacterium
CACGAATACCGGCAACACACCGATTGCCGACATCGTCGTCACCGACGACCAGGGTGTCACACCGGTGTACCAATCAGGTGACACGAACGGTGACGATCTCCTGGACCAGGGCGAGACCTGGATCTATGAAGCGACCGGCATCGCAGTCGTCGGCCAGTACGCCAATGTCGGAACCGTGACGGGAGTCGATGTCGTCGGCGCACCCGTCACCGACGCTGATCCGTCCCACTACCTCGCCCTTGCGTTGGCGATCCTTGGTGACACGGTGTGGAACGATGCCAACGGCAACGGCGTCCAGGACGACGGTGAGAAGGGCATCGCAGGTGCAAGGGTCGTGTTGACGCTTCCCGATGGAACGGAAGTCGAGACAACTACGGATGCTGACGGTAAGTACCTGTTCACCGATCTGGTGCCGGGAACTTACACGGCAGCACTCGACATGTCGTCGATTACGCCACCGACCGATGGTGAACTCAAACTCACCACGGCAGGTTCCTTCACTCAGATCCTCGCAGCGGGAGACATCTATCTCGATGCCGACTTCGGTGTCGTGGCTGTGCTCCCCGTGACCGGGATCGACACCGGATCGATACTGGGGATCGCCCTGGCGCTCCTCCTCGCAGGAGCCCTGGCGCTCCTCCTCACGATCCGCAGGCGCAACGACGAAGGCGACACATCGGCGTAGCGACACAGCACAGAGAGGGGGCGTAGCGTATGCTACGCCCCCTCTCCTATTCCAGGGACAATGGGTACAGCACCACGTTATCGATGGCAACCGACAACGGCGGAGATCGCGGCTCGCTACGGACTCCGACCGTCGGAAGTGGTCAGGTTCGACCACAACACGTCGCCGTTCCCCACGGATTGGGCACCAGCCATCGTCGCCCCGATGTCGCGGCATCTCAACGAGTATCCCGGTGCTTCGTACATGCCGTTGCGAGAGTCGATTGCTCGCTACGTCGGGGGCGTGCCAGAGAACGTCGTACCTGGTGCCGGCATCGACGAGATGATCCTGCTCGTTGCCAAGGCGTTCGGTGGGCCCGGGACCCGCTCGAGCACAGCGGTACCGACGTATCCGCTCTACGAGATCGCGGCAATGCAGCATCATGGCGAGTTCAAACCGGTGTCGTACGGGGCCGATCTCGAGTACCCCTTAGACGGGGTCTCGCGGATGGCAGAGTCCTCGAACATCACCTGGCTGTGCGTGCCGAACAACCCGACCGGCGAGCGGATCCCGAACACCTACATCGCCGAGATCATCAGGAAGGCCAGCGGCATCGTTGTGATCGACGCTGCATACGCTGAGTTTGCAGGTGACACCTGGTGGAAGTGGGTCGAGGCATACGACAACCTGATCGTTCTCCAGACCTTGTCCAAGGCCTTCGGATTGGCAGCACTGCGCGTTGGGTACTCGATCGCTTCGCCGGATCTCTCAGCGCGTCTCGATGCGTTTCGCCCGCCAGGTTCGATCTCGACGCTGTCAGAACGCATCGCCCGGGTGGCGCTCGAAGATCACTCGCGAATGGAGCGATTCGTCCGATTCGTATCGAAAGAGCGAGAGAGGCTGGCGGCGCTGCTGGTGTCAGCCGGGCTCACCGTGTATCCGTCGAGCACGAACTTCCTACTGTGTCACGTTGGTCCACATGCACGTGGTCTCGCACATGGCCTCGTCACGAAGGGGATCGTCGTGAGGTCATACCCTCAGGACCACGTCCTCGGGGATCATCTTCGCTTCACGGTTCGATCCCAGAAGGAGGACGACCGTCTCGTCGACATGATCACGTGGATCTACCCGCAACTCCTACGCACGACCAACTCCTAGCATTCCCGCCATGCGCCGCTCCTTCGTCATCGCTCTGCTCCTCGCGCTCATCGCTGCTGGATGCTCGTCTCCATCCGACATCGCTCCCGAAGATCTGCCTGCTCCTCCGACGCCAACGACGTTCGAAGAGGTCACGGCCACGATCGAGACGTCAGGGCGGCCTCTCGTGATCAACGTGTGGGCATCGTGGTGTCTGCCGTGCCGCTCGGAGGCGCCGCTCATCTCCACAGGTTCGCTCTCTCATCCGGATGTCGACTTCATCGGCCTCGACGTCCGCGACAACGCCACCGATGCGTCCAAGTTCATCGCAGAGTTCCTCTCCGAGGCTGACATGGTTCACCTCGCGGACAAGCCAGGCAACATCCCGGTACAGCTCGGAGCGACGAAAGGCGTACCGATCACCTTCTTCTACCGCTCGAACGGTGAGCAGGCAGGTGTGCACCTCGGGATCATCGACGAACCGACCCTTGCTCGCTTCCTGGACGAGATCGACCGCTGATGCAGTTCGATCTGCTCGGGGCCGCAGCGATCGGCGTCTTCGGCTTCTGGTTCATGCTGCGGTGGGAGGCAAAGCGGGGCAACGCCGCTGGATGTGCGTTGTCGCTGTGGGACGCCGGCCTCATGTCCGGGATGTCCGGTCTCGTGATCGGGCGACTCGTGGCCATGATGTCGGCCGGGATCAACCCCCTGGCCGACCCTTTCCAGATCATCCTCGTGAGGAGCGGAGTCTCGACGGTTGGTGCGACCCTCGGGACACTCGTCGTGTTCGTGTGGATAGCGAGGAAAGCGCTCCTCGACGCTGCCGACGGCATCGCCCCCGCCGCGCTCGTCGGCCTCGCAGGATGGCATGCGGGGTGCGTCGCGACGGGTTCCTGTCTCGGGGTCGAATCCTCCCTGCCGTGGGCGACCGGGCTGCCGGGGAGCGCGGTCACCCGACATCCTGTCGAGCTGTACGCCGCAGGAGCGCTTCTGGTGGCTGGAGTCGGCCTTGCGCTGTGGAAACAGCACGGGCGCCCTCTACCGGGCTCTGTGGCCGGTGTGGCGCTTCTGGCTGCATCTCTGATCCGTCTCGCAACCGAGCCCCTCCGCATCTCGCTCACCGGCGGCCCGATCTACCTGTACATCGTCGGCGCCCTCGCAGGAACAACCCTCCTCACCTGGTCCCTCATCACCAAACCCTGAACCCAGGGTTCACGACGTCCTATATGACGTCGTCAGCCCGCGGAATGGGAGGTGCCCTGAACCCAGGGTTCGTGACGTCCTATATGACGTCGTCAGCCCGCAGAATGGGAGGTGGTCAGCTTGCGACGGTGGCGAACTTCTCGCGGAGTGCGTCGGACCCGATGGCGCCGAACCAGGCGTCGACGATGACGCCGTTTTGGATCAGGACGGAGGCAGGTTGGCCGGGCACGCCGTAGAGATCCCAGATACTCTCGTCATAACCCCACAGGAGGTTGTCAGAGAACAGCTCAGCCGCAGCGTCAGCGGAAGCTCCGGGGTTCGACCTCCCTGCAATGGCGAGGAAGGTGATGTCCTCGAGGTACTCGTTCGATACCTCGTCGACGACGGGCAACTCCCGCCGGCAAATGCTTCACCACTCGGCCCAGAAGATCATGTAGACGGGTTTGGCTTGCTCCGAGAGCGTGAAGGTTCCGCCGTCTTGAAGAGCCATCGTGAAATCGGGTGCGGCAGGCCCCTCGGGTGCGATCGTTTCGTTCGGCACAAGCGACGCACCACCGTCACCCATGGAGTCTCGCGTAGGGCTGGGGTCATCCCCGGTCGCCTGCGTCGTCTGCGTCGCGCCGACGTCGGGTGCAGGCGGTGTCATCCGTCGACGAGCACGCTGCAGCCACTATCACGAGGGCGAGGAGCAGGGCGAATCGTCTCACGGCTGCCAAAGCTACACGTCCCTTTTGATTACCGCGACCGTGCGCTCGCTTCGAGCGCCCTGGCAAGGACATCGGCCGCAGCGCCGCTGTCGATCGCTTCCGCTGCAAGCTCGACCCCGGTCACGAAGCCGTCAGCGATACCCGCAAGCACGAGCGCGGGGGATGCGTTCACGATCACCGCATCGCGGTGTGGGCCCGTCACCCCGTCGAGTACCGAGCGGGTTATCTCCTTGTTCCTCTCGGCGTCGCCGCCGACGATGTCTTCGATACGCGATCTGGCAACACCGAAGTCCTCGGGCGTGAACTCCGCTTCGGTGACCTGGCCATCGCGAAGCCGGTAGATGCGTGAGGGTCCAGAGATCGACAGTTCGTCGAGGCCCTCCTCCCCATACACGACGAAGCCTCTGTCCACTCCCCTCGCGCGGAGAACATCGATCATGAGACGAGCCATGCGGGCGTCCGATGTGCCGACAGCCATCCGCGCTCCTGCGGGGTTGCACAGGGGACCGAGGAAGTTGAAGACCGTCCGTACCCCGAGTTCCTTGCGCACAGGGACGGCATGACGCATCGCGGGATGAAACCGCGGCGCGAAGAAGAAGCCGAAGCCCGTCTCGTTGATCATCTCGACGATCGCCTCCGGGCCCATCTCCAGGTTGAAGCCGAACGACTCGAGCAGGTCTGCCGAGCCGGTCGGTGACGATGCCGCCCTGTTGCCGTGCTTGGCTATACGCACTCCCGACCCGGCTGCCACGAACGCCGCTGTCGTCGAGATGTTGAACGTTCCGTACCCGTCCCCTCCTGTCCCCACGATGTCCACGACATCATCGATCTCGGCGGTCACCGCGGAGTCCATCATGGCATCCACCATGCCTGCCATCTCTGGCGCGGACTCCCCTTTCGTACGCAGTGCCACGATGAACGCTGCCGTCTGGCTGTGCGTTGCGCGACCCTCCATGATCTCAGACATCGCTGCGGCCGCCTGGAACCTGTCGAGATCTTCACCTGCCATGAGTTGGCCGAGAACATCCGGCCATGAGAATGGGTTCATGTCGGCAGATTACCGCCGAACCATCATTCTGTGGGCCGGGGTACGCGTATACAGCCACACGAACCCTGGGTTCAGGTGACCTTCCATTCTGTGGGCTGGGG
>JBDLIR010000184.1:0-4809 GCA_039714815.1 Actinomycetota bacterium
CGAGAACGGCTTCACCGTCTATCTCCAACACAACGGCGAGCCCTACGAGGTCTTCTCAGGGATGTCCTTCGACGACGCCCGCGACGTTGCCATCGACTGTCTCGTCATGATGAACGGGATCCCCTACCGGATCGAATGAGGAGCAGCTGACAGCCTTCCTCTTGTCTCCCCCGGCCTTCGCGGGGGAGATGTCGAGGAACGAGACAGAGGGGGAAACCGAGTCGTACGACTCAGCCCGCGCACAACCTGAGTGGATCATCACGGCTCCCGCTTTCCGCTCTCCGCTGACAGCTCTCCTTTCCGCCTTCCGAAATCCAAGAGCGCAGCGGATCCAAGAGCGAGTCCTGCGAGCGGGTCCGCGAGCGCAGCGAGCCCCGCCTCACGCGCTCGCGTGGTCTCTGTCTTCGAGGACCTCGTTGAGCAGATCCGGGCGGTCCGTGACGATGCCATCGACACCGAGGTCAAGCAGTTCGTGCATGTGCGCTGGCTCGTCGACGGTCCAGACGTGGAGGTGGGCGCCTGACTCGTGCACGGCGTCGACGAGTTTCCGGTCGACTGCCCTGCCACGGATCTTCCGTGGCAACTGGTAGGCATCGACACGCCGGCCGATGGAACGCCCAACACGTGAGGCGGCGTACATCGCCACCGATGCCGTCGGCCCCGCTGCCGTGGCAACGCTGCCCTTGGTGATCCTTCGGAACCTTGCAATGCGGCGGTCCGAGAACGAACCGACCAACGACCGATCGGCAGATCGCATGCGGGCGATCACCTCCGCGACAGGCCATTCGCTCCCTGGCTCCTTGAGATCGATGTTGAAGCACGTGTCGGGGTACCTGTCGAAGGTGTCGTCGAGACGCGAGATCGTCACGCCGGTGCCACGGCTGGGGAAGCTATCACCATCGGGAGAGAACCGGTACCCGGCGTCGAGGTGGCGCAGATCCTCCCAATCCCAATCTGAGACCTTCCCTACTCCGTTCGTCGTTCGTTCGAGTGTCTCATCATGGAACACCACAACGATGCCGTCGCGTGTGACCCTGATATCCGTCTCGATGTAGACGTATCCCAGGCCATCGATCGCGCCATCGAACGCCCGCCACGTGTTCTCAGGCCACAGCAGGCGCGAGCCGCGATGGGCGAATCGAATCGGGTTTTCGTGAGCGAGATAGGGTCGATCCGTCATAGCGGGAAGGCTACCGTCGCCCGGCAACCGCCAACCTCGATGAACCGGCCGCAGCGCCCCGCCGGTAGTATCGAAGACGTGGCATCGAGAGATACCACCAGGTTTCGAGGGTCAGACGAAGCGCGACGAGGTGTGCCTTGACAACGACAGCAGGTCTTCCGCCGATTCCAGGCACACTGATCGATCCGTTGCCAAAGGCCACGCCAGACGTCCTCGTCGACATCGACGAGGCAGACAGCGCTGCAAGCGCTGCCGTCGGAGTGGGCTACCGGGCCATGACCAGGTTCAACGAAGCCAGGGCGACACTGCTTGCAGCTGGCACCACGTACTACGTGTTCCTTGCCCTGTTCTCGCTGATCGCCCTCGCGTACGGTGTCACGGCACTGCTCGGCGCCGACAGAGTTGCCAGCTACCTCACGATCGCGATCTCGGAGGCGTTCCCGGGACTACTCGGTGAAGACGGCATCGATCCTGCCAGCCTGCGCGCGGTCGGTCAGACCGCGTCGGTCATCGGACTCCTAACGATGCTCTACGCAGGGAGCGGAGCGATGGTCTCAACGAACTCATCGATCCATGTGATCTACGGCGCGCCGAAGGACCCGCGAAACTACGTGATGAAGCGCGTGCGGCTCCTCGGGTGGCTCCTGGCCATAGCGCCATTGATCGCGTTCTCATTCGTAGCTGTGATCTTCACAGATCAGTTCGGGGGCAGAGTTCTGTCGGCCATCGGCCTCGAACCGGATGGCCACGCGTTCCTGTCTGTCGTCGTTTCGGTGGTCCTTACCCTCGGCGCTGACTTTCTCGTGGTGTATCTGATCCTCGGCAAGCTCGGTGGAATCCGACCCCCGAGGAGGGCCCATCTCATCGGAGGCGTCGTCGGAGCGCTCGGAATAGCGGTCGTGCGGATCCCGATGGGCCTGATCCTCGAATTCTCCATTGACAAGCCTCAATATGGAGCGCTGACGATCCCCATCGGTGTTCTCCTCGTGCTCTATCTCAACTCAGTGATCGTGTACGGGGCAGCTGCGTTCTGCGCAGGTATCGCTGAGAAAGACGTACCGCTCGAAGAGATCGCGCCGGGTGTCGATCTCGACGAGACGCTTGTCGATCTTCCAGAGGAATGACCTCCCGCCAGATCAGACCAGCGCGCCGCGTTTGATGACCTCGAGCGGAAGAGCACCGTCGGGGCGATACGCGAGGTGGGTGTGTGATGGTGCATCGAGGATCACCATGTCTGCGAGCATCCCCGGTGCTATGACCCCGCGGTCGGTGAGGCCGAGAGAGAGCGCACCGCCCCTCGTCGCAGCCCACACCGCTTCGTCCGGCGTCAATCCGGACGTGACGACGGCCAGGGAGATGACGAACGGCATCGTCTCGATGTACGCGGTCCCTGGATTGCAGTCAGTGGCGATAGCGACTGTGACCCCCGCATCCCAGACTCGTCTGGCATCAGGCGGCGGCGTGCGCATCGCGTAGGACACACCAGGGAGTAGCACTGCAACGGTGCCCGCCGATGCAAGCGCCGCAAGGTCCTCGTCTGTTGCATGGTCGACATGATCGGCTGACGTCGCTCCGATCTCAGCGGCAAGCGCCGTGCCGCCGGAGCGGGACAACTGGTCGACGTGAAGCCGGACACCGAGGCCGTGTGCTTTACCCGCGGCAACGACCGTGCGGGTCTCCTCGATGCTGAAGGCAGCGTCGTCGCAGAACACGTCGATGAACTCGACGAGCGGTGCGGCACGTTCGAGCATCGGCCCGGTGACCAGGTCGACGTACTCGCTGCGGCGATCGCGAAACCCTGGTGCAACGACATGTGCGCCGAGGAAGGTCGGTACGAGGTCTATCGGCGTGATGTCGGCGATCGCGGTGATCGCCTCGAGCATCCTCATCTCGGTCTCGATGTTGAGCCCGTATCCGGACTTCACTTCGGCCGTCGTCGTCCCCGCCGTGAGCATGTGGTCGATTCTCGGAACCGAAGCCGAGACCAGGTCTGTGAGGGACGCCGCCCTGGTCGCCTCGACGGTCGAGTAGATGCCCCCGCCCGCGGCGAGGATCTCCTCATAGGATGCACCCGCCATCCGCAGAGCGAACTCATCGGAGCGTTCACCCGCGAACACCGCGTGGGTGTGTGCATCGACGAACCCTGGGACAACCGCCGCCCCGCCGGCATCTATGTGCTGGTCCGCGTCGAATTCTTCCGGCAGATCTCGTGTTCTCCCGACCCACGCGATGCGCTCCCCATCCACCGCGATGGCTGCATCTTCGATGACGCCGCTCAGCCCGCCGTGCCCCTCATCGTTCGTCACCAACTCCCCGATGTGCGTTATGACCATCGACGCCGCACTCACTCGGGCTCTCCGCTGTCGGCTGAAGGCTGATGGCTGTCGGTCGCCCCCATGGGCACCGCCACCCCTCGATCCCGCGCCACCTCGAGCGCCCTGTCGTACCCGGCGTCGGCATGGCGAATCACTCCCATCCCCGGATCGTTGGTGAGCACGCGCTCGAGTCGCTGTGCCGCCTGCGGAGTCCCGTCTGCAACGATCTGGGCACCGGCGTGGATGGACTTGCCGATTCCCACGCCTCCACCGTGGTGGACGGCAACCCAAGCGGCGCCGGATGCCGTGTTCAGCAGCGCATTGAGGATCGGCCAGTCGGCAACGGCATCCGAGCCGTCCTTCATGTCCTCGGTTTCACGGTACGGAGAGGCGACCGACCCGGAGTCGAGATGGTCACGGCCGATGACGATCGGCGCCTTGACCTTGCCTGTTCGCACGAGTTCGTTGAACGCGAGGCCGGCCTTGTGGCGCTCGCCGTAGCCGAGCCAGCAGATACGAGCCGGTAGACCCTGGAACGCGACGCTTTCCTCTGCCATGTCGAGCCACTTCATCAACGGGGCGTTGTCAGGGAACAGTTCTCGAAGCGCATCGTCCGTTGCCTGGATGTCGGCTGGATCACCCGAGAGGGCGATCCAGCGGAACGGTCCCATGCCTTCACAGAACAGGTCTCTGATGTAGGCAGGCACGAAGCCGGGATACGCAAAGGCATTGGCGAACCCTCCCTCGACGGCTTCGCCACGCAGATTGTTCCCGTAGTCGAACACCTCTGCGCCTGCATCCTGCCAACCGACCATCGCTTCACAGTGCTTCGCCATCGACTGACGCGCATGTGCGATGTACTCGTCTGGTTCCTCGACCCGCAGCGCAAGCGCCTCTTCGAGTGTGTACCCCGCCGGCACATATCCATTGAGCGGATCATGAGCCGATGTCTGGTCGGTGACGACATCGATATCGACCTTTTGCTCGAGGAGGTCTGCGAACACGTCCGCAGCGTTCCCGACGACACCGATCGACACGGCTTCACCGTTGGCCTTGGCTTCGAGGGCACGAGCAACACCGGCTTCGACACTGTCAGCGAACTCATCGAGATACCTCGTCTCGATCCGTTTCTCGATCCGTTCAGGGTCGACATCCACCGCAAGACAGACCCCGTCGTTCATCGTCACCGCAAGTGGCTGGGCGCCACCCATGCCTCCGAGACCCGCGGTCAGCGTGATCGTCCCCTTGAGCGTCCCACCGAACCGCTTCTGCGCGATCGCTACGAAGGTCTGATATGTGCCCTGGAGGATGCCC
>JBDLIR010000185.1:0-4805 GCA_039714815.1 Actinomycetota bacterium
GCCGGCGTTGGTTACACGGATCGCAAGAACGGCGGAAGCGACCCGTGCTGACATCGGCGCGGCGGCGCTGGCTTCGACGCCAGTGGTCGTGGGGGCTGTGTCGGTTGCACCGCCAGAGGGGGAGAACGCAGCAAAGCCGATCACCGCTACGAGAGCGATGACAAGCAGGCCCGCATACGCGACAGGAACGCGGGGCCTCACGCGTCTTTGCGATTGTATTTTGGAGTGTTTCATGCAGACACGATTCGTTCAGGTCACGGACGTGCGTTCATCGACACCGCCAGCGAGGGTGGATGTCTCTGCTGCGGTCAGCATATATCCACAGGGTGACTACAGCAAGCCGAATGGTGGCAGATTCTGGAAATAGCGCTGTGCCAAGAAGTCGTATTCGTCGGTACCGTTCCACCATGACGACCTTGTGGAAACTCCTTGCGACGGCCATCGTGGTTGTTGGCGCTGGCAGTGTCTTCGTCGTCCCCGCAGCGGCATCGTCGGCCGTGACCTGTGAACAGCGATTCCCCCAGGTTGCATGGGTACCCCTGCTCGATGGAGATGTCGCCGTCTATGCCGCTGGTGTTCCCGATGCGATGGGTGAGAGGTTCGGACGTGAGATCGGGCACGCTCGCGGCTGGATCACCGAGGACATCGGGTCGTTCGAGGCCGTCGTGTGCCTCGTCGGTGATGACGCGGCGTTCGTCGGCGATCAGTTCGCCTCGGGATCGATCGGCTTCCATGCCCATCAGGATCTCAGGGAGCGGTTCGTGATGGTCGAGACACAGCGTCCGGGTTCCGTCGGTCCGGCGGTCGCATACGCGTTGGCACACCAGGCGCTGTGGCAGAACAACGGGAACGAAGCCTTCCCCGAACCCATCGCGTCCGTCATCGCCCAGTGGTATCGGGCGAGGATCCTCGAACGCCTCGAGTTGTACCACTACGAGGTGATGTTGGAGAACTTCTTCGACACCGAAGCCGTGGTCGACTGGACCGAAGGCGCCCAAGAAGGCATCCAGGATTGGATACCGGAGAACAACTTCCGTGCGATCGGCGACTTCGTGGAGTTTGCCGTGGCGGAATACGGAACCGACGTGCTGCTCGAAACTGACGGGACCATATGGACGGAGATCGAGGGGGAGTGGCGAGTCGCCCTTCGGTCGGATCTCACCGGCAGGGAGACACCGACGACGGATTGGATGCTCGGCGTTGCGATCGCGTCGGCCATCGTTGCTATCGCCGTGGTGGCGATCGGTGTCGGCCTCTACTCGAAGCACCGCAAGAAGGAACGCGCAGCGACCGCACCCCCCATGCCGGGGTTCTTCTCAGAACACTAGGAAGCCCCCTCCGACCTCGCTGCGCTCGCCCACCTCCCCCGTCCAAAGAGCCGAGGGAGGGAAACGCTCTTCTTCTCTCCCTCAGCTTGCTGGGGGAGATGTCGAGGTACGAGACAGAGGGGGCTCTCCAACGCTGACGGCTGACGGCTGACGGCTGACGGCTCTGGCGATTCACGACTTCCGATCCGCCTCCTACCCATGCAGTGCTGCCGATGTGGAGATCCTCGGGTCGGCCGATCCCTTCATCTCCCCGCCGACGTCGATCGCTGAGATCGGCCCCCATCCGGGTTCCCACATGCCGGCAGCCGTGACGGTGTGGCCGAGTGTTTCGAGGTTCGATCCCACCTCCGGATCGAAACGCGGTTCGATACGCAGCGCACTGTCGGTCCCTGGCTGTGGCTGTTCCATGTTCCAGCGAGGAGCCGTCTGAGAATTATTCGTGCACATACCCGCGTGGAAGTGGTGAGCTGCGTACTGGGCGAGGAACTGCGGTTGCTGGTCACCGCCGCGTGTCCCAAGAAGCAGGTCGAGGTATCCCCGACGGGTCCACAAGGTCGGTGAGAGCGTGTGCATCGGTCTGAGGCCTGGCTGGTATTCGTTCGGGTGACCCTGGATGAGGTTGAACCCTGCTCCGCGGTTGTGGAGGAACACACCGGTATCGCCAGCCGAGAGTCCCGAACCGATACCTGCGTAGTTCGATTGGATGAACGAGACGCCCATCCCGCTGCCGTCCTTGACCGTCATGTACGCGGTGCCTGCGGGAGAGGGTTCGGGCATGGGCCATCGGCCCGCACGGGTGCGGTCGATCGTCGCTGCGCGTTTGGCGAGGCGATCGGTGTCCAGCAGTGCTGCTGCCGATAGTGGGGCCGTACGCGGGTCCGTCACGTACATCGATCGTTCCCACGCAACCGATCGGTATGCCTCGATCAGCAGATGATGGAACAGCGGGTCGTTCGCGTCCTTCGGTGGGTCGAGACGCTCGAACATCCACAGCGCCGCAAGCGTGATGTATCCCGGCGTATTCGGCCCGATCGTCCATGCTGTTCGATCGAAGATCTCCAACGAAACGGGATCGACCCACTCGGATTGCGTCACCGAGAGATCGTCGGGTGTGACCGCCCCGCGTGTCGCCTCGGTGATCCCCGTGCCTGGGTCACCGAGGTAGAAGGAGTCCCTGCCTGAGGTGGCGATCGCCTCGAGGGTGTCGCCGAGGTCGCGGCGCGTGATGCGGGTGTCGAAAGCTGCTGGTTGTCCGTCGGGGTAGAGCGACGGGGCCGAGGCCTGGGCACTGATCATGTCTGTCAGAGCTCTGAGCGACGAAGCCAATTCCCGTGATACCGGAAACCCCTCGCGTGCGATCGTGATCGCGGGTGCGAGGAGATCCGCAAGAGGCAGGTTTGCGTATCGTTCGACGAGGGCCTCCCATCCGTCGACACACCCAGGCACGGTGATCGACCACGGGCTGCGGTAGGGGATCTCACCGAATCCCTGATCACGCATGCCGTCAGCGGTGATCCCCGACCCTGCCCGGCCAGATGCGTTGAGCGCTACCGGCGTCTCGGTGCCGGGTTGATGGATGAGCGCGAACAGGTCTCCTCCGGGCCCGCAGGTGTCGGGTGCGACAACACCCAGCACTGCATCGACAGCTATGGCCGCGTCAACCGCGTTTCCACCTGCACCGATGATCTCGATGCCAGCCCGGGAAGCGAGGTAGTGCGGCGACACGACGATTGCGTCGGTGGCTGGCCGTGTGTCTGTTGATAGATGCGCCTGTGGTGCTCGCTGCGGGAGTGGCGTCACGTGCGGGGACCTTCATCGTCATCGGCGAAACTGTTGGCGAATCGATTCATGTTCATCGCTCTTGATCGACCGCTGAGCCCGGGACTCCGCTCACACCGTGGGCGAACAGGGAGAGCGGCTGACGCATCTGATGCTCGAGGAACACGCCTGTCCCGATGGCGAGGAACACATCTCCAAGCGACAGGACGGCTCCGGGAAGCGGGATCACATCGGCCAGGAATGGGAGCGACGTCTCGGGGGTGAGCAAGACGTGTTTGGCGCCGAGGGCCAGACTCCCTTGCGACCCGCTTGCGATCTGGGCCGCCTCTGCAAGTACCGGCATGCCGCCGTTTGCGACGATGACCGTGAAATTCATCAAGATGCCGATCCCGGCAATCCAGACACCGCTGAGTTTCCTGTTGAGGAGCACGAATGCCAGGAGCGGCAGGTAGGAGATGAGGATCAGCGCAACAGCGAGTTCGTGCTGGTCGGCAGGCATGAAGGTCCCGACCGCAAGGAGCACGAACCCGACAGGCAGCAGCCACGAGAGCTTCACTTTGATGCCAGAAAGGTTCCTGAGACTCCCCCCTCGGAGGGCGCCGAGTGTTATGGAGATGACGATTACGAGCAGAATCCACTGCATACCATCACTGTAGCGATGCCAGCCACTACGGCTACCGCCGGAGGTGAAGATTTCGCTAGTGTTTCTGCTCGATGACGTCTGGAGGATCTTGTGATCGACTATCTGGTGGATGATGGTGTTGCGACCATCACGATCAACGACCCCGCACGGCGGAACCCGCTGTCGAACGATGCGATCGGAACGCTCAAGGATGCCGTCATTCGTGCGGGTGACGACGGGGGTGTGTCCGTTGTCGTGATCACCGGTGCGGGCGATCGTGCGTTCTCTGCCGGCGGGGACCTGGCCGCTGGATTCGTTGATTCCCCCCTCCCTGGACACGCAGCCAGGGGAGAACTCGCCGATCTGTTCCGAGCGATGAGGTCGCTGCCGATACCGGTTGTCGGGCGGGTGAACGGAGCAGCGCTTGGCGGGGGATTCGGGGTTGCAGCGGCCTGCGACATCACGATCGTCGTAGATGACGCCAAGATGGGTACTCCCGAAATCGGTCTTGGCCTGTGGCCGATGATGATCTCAGCGGTGCTGTTCCCGCTTGTTCCACGCAAGACCCTCATGTGGATGATGATGACCGGCGCCGTGATCACGGGGGAGCGGGCAGCGGAACTCGGCATCGCGACGATGTCTGTGCCGGCATCCGATCTCGATGAAGCAGTGGACGGGATCGTTGCAAAGCTGAAGCAGGCGCCTGCGGCAGCGATGGCTCTTGGTAAGAGATCGTTCTACGCGACGGCTTCGATGGACCCCGACACTGCCCTCGACAACCTCCACATCGGGCTCACGGCGGTGTCGTTCACCGACGATGCAGACGAAGGGGTGTCGGCGTTTCTCGAGCGCCGCGATCCCAACTGGACGGGACGGTGAACGCGAGAAATCGTAATTCGGAAGCCCCCTCCGACCTCGCTGCGCTCGGCCACCTCCCCCGACTTCGTCGAGGGAGGGAAGCACCTCTTTTCTCTCCCTCAGCTTGCTGGGGGAGATGTCGAGGAACGAGACAGAGGGGGCGCTTCAACGCTGACGGCTGACGGCTCTCGATTTACGATCTGTCCTACCCGAAGTAC
>JBDLIR010000186.1:0-4774 GCA_039714815.1 Actinomycetota bacterium
CGCAAAGTATCGCCCGCACGCCGACATCCATGCGTTCACGCCGGAGCCATCATCGTATCGGCGGATGGCGATGTACGGGGGAGTCACGGCGATCCTCGTGAACCGGGTTCCCTCGACCGACGAGATGCTCGAACAGGCCGTCGGAGAACTCCTCGATCGGGGAATCGTCTCTCCCGGCGACGGTGTCGTCATCGTTGCAGGCGTACCACCGAACCAGCAGTCGTCGACGAATCTCATGAAGCTGCACACTGTCGGGTCGACTGACCGTCTCGCACCCGAGCCTCAGGAATAGCTAGCGGGCCTGTGCGCGCACCTTGATGCCGGACACGGTGAACGGGCGCCTACACTTGCCCGGTCCACAGGACACGAGGAGGACGCGTGGGACAGTCGATCGTAATCAAGAGCACCGAGAACGTTGACGACTCGATCATCGTGACGATGAACCGCAGCCTGACGAGCCAGGTTGGCGAGGGGTACGACTCTCAGGCTGCCGCAGATGCTGGAGATTCGTTCGGTGCCTTGCTCGCCGCGAGGCTGTTCGATGCGGACGGTTCGATCGATCGCGTGTACGTCGCATCGAACACGGTCGTACTGAAGCGTCCCGGTGGCTGGGATGAAGCGTCCGTCTCCTCCGTGTCGGGGGCCATCGAGGACCTGTTCCTGTTCTACCCGGCCGTCTAGCAACCGGTCACGAACCTCAGATGCTCGGTGTCATTCATCTGAGTGACTCCCGACCGTCAGTGTGACGGTCATCCCCGGCTCCACGAGCGTCCCGGGCGTCGGACTCTGGCCTATCACGATGTTGTCCTGCCCAGGATCGGTGACGCTCTCGGTAGCCTTGGCGACCTTGAGCCCCAGGTTTGCAAGCGTGTCGAGTGCAGACTCCCACGTCGACCCGATGACGGAACGCACGGCGAACGGGCAATCGACGGGTTCGCCTGATACCTCACACGGGTGGACAGACCATAGCTCCGACAGAGGGCGGTATCGCCAGATGAGGTTGAGGTCCTCCTCGGTAGACCCGTCCGGGAAGGTCACGATTCTGTCGACCCTCTGAAGGAACCCGTCGATGCCATTGTGTTCCTTGCGAGGTTCACCGGGGGCGAGTTCGGGGTCGGCTACGAACTCCTGCTCGAAGGGGACGATGTCCTCCTTGTCGTGCGTCTCCGAATCGCATGTGAGCCCACCGTTGTCTCCATAGATTCGCACGCTGACCGATTCGGCGCTGTACCACGTGCGAATGACGACAGGGAACTCGGTGTTGTTGCGGAACTTGAGGTCTGGCCCTGGAACCCCGAGCGTCGCCTCGCGTCCGGCAGGGTACCTCGTGAAGTAGAGAGAGTGCGGCTGATGCTCGACGTCCTCGAGACACGAGAAGAACACAGCGTTGAACAACGTTGTTGCGAACTGGCTCACACCTCCACCGATGTTGGCCGGATTGTCGCAGCAGTATGGGACACCGTTGATGATCGCCGGCGCAGCGACGTACCCGCCGGCCTCGGTGCGCTGCCCTACGTGATCGTTGATCGAGAAGACCTCTCCCGGGAGCACGACGGCGCCATCGACGTCTTCAGACATCGTCTGGATGTTGTGTGTGCGATCCTCGCCCTGGGTGTATTTCGTTGAGAAGCCGCCAAGCCTCTCCATTGTCGTGAATGCCATGGCCGTTTCGGTCGTCAGGTGGGGCTCTGCGCCGACGACGACAGGGAACGCTCCGGTGCGCGACCCCAGCGCAGCCTCTTTCATCTCCGTCAACAGGCTCTGAACATCGAGCACCGCGCCGCTACGCCCCGGGATCACGCTGTACTCACCTGTGTTGAGGTCGATGTCGAATCGAGCGTCAATGGGAGGGATCTCGAACTCTCGCCGAACTGGCTCGAGGATGTTGAGCACGGTGTCACGGTCGAACACAACATCGATCGTGTCGCTCCGGGTATCGACGACGGCCCGCACGGCCGATGCGAGCTGGTGTTGCGTGAAGGTCATCCTGAAGGTCACGTCATCGGAGCGCAGCACGATCGGTTCGCTGATCATCTTGCGCATCTGCTCTGCGGCATCGTCGACCTGCTCGTCCGTCACCGGCGATGCAGCGTTCGCTACAGGAAGAGCCGTCACGGTGTTCTCGACACTTGACATCGCTGCTTTGACCATGGCAACGCCTTGGACCCTGTCGATAGCGAGCCCGGGCCGCGGGTACTCGGTGGACACGGAACCGTCTACGACGGTGACGGCACCGTCGAACGCTCTGTCCTCGACGGCGATGGGCTCCCAGATGTCCAGCTCAGCCTCGATGACCTCGTCGTTGAAGCTGATGGGCAGCGCCACGGCCTCGGTAGAGACGAACGATCCCAACCAGGCACGGAAGTTCTCGAAGATGTTGCCGTCCCTACGGGCGGCCATTGCTGCCTCGACGCCTGCGGGAACGTCGACGTCGAGTTCGACAGAGGCGGGCGTGAGTCTGAACTCACGTCCGTTGACGGTGAACACCCCGACGTTCGTGCGCAGCGTGTTCTCGTGAGCCGACAGCGCAAGCGTGACGTCCGCCGTGTTGAGTCCCCCAACGGCTACGTCCCCGACTGTCACGTTGCGTGCAACGGTATCGGGTGTTCCCGATTGGTCGTTGACGAATGCAACGGCACCGAGCGCGAGGATCACCGTCGCGATGGAGGCGAAAGCGATTCTCATAGACAGCTTCATGACGGGGGCGTCGTCCGTTGTTCGTTATCCGTGTTCCGGCAACGGTATATGGATGAGCGGACTCAGCCGTCTCCGCCTGAACCCTTTGTCGTGGTCGTGGTGGGCGGCAACGTGGTCGTGGTAGGTGGCATCGTCGTCGTAGGCGGTGCCACAGTGGTCGTGGTCGACCCTGGCTCTGTCGTGGTCGTCGACGGTGGCGGCTCTGTCGTCGTCGTTGGGGGTACACAGTTGCCGTTGCCACCAACACGTGTGTCACATGCGTGGACGAGGATCACGTTGCGTTCGCCCCGGTAGCGCCAGAAGAACGCCTCACGGTCGATCTCGTTCCCGTCCGCATCGTAGAAGATGCGCGTGTTCGTGACGTTCCAACCATCGGATCCACCGGTGAGGACCTTCTCCTGACCAGGTTTGACGATGCCCTCGTCGTCCTCGCGGTAGACGGTCTGAGGATCGGTGACATTCGAACGATCCGAACGGGTCGTGCCGCACGTCGCGCCTTCACGGTTACCGAAGAACGTGACGGTGACGGAGCGGCCCGTGTACGAGGTGCGGATGATCACGGGCGCCGCCGTGTCGTTCCTGAACGCGACATCGGGGTGCGGGTAGCCGAGGGTCGCCTCACGGCCTTCGGGGTACTTCGAGAAGTAGATGCTGTGAGGCTGGTGCTCGACGTCCTGGAAGCAGCCGAAATAGATGGCGTTGAAGATCGTGGTCCCGAACTGGCTCACACCGCCGCCGACATTGACCTGCTCCTCTTCGCATTCGACAACGCCGCTGACGATCGCGCAGTCGTACCTGAAGCCCTTCTCGAGGGTGCGCTTCCCGACGCGTTCGTTGACGGAGAACGTCTGCCCTGGCCAGACAACCGACTCATCGACGATGTCTGCCATCAGTTGGATGTTGTGTACCCGGTTCGTGCCCGGTGTGTACGTGGTGAACTCTGCAACCTCGTAGAGATCGCCGTACTCTTCGGCTTCCTCCGTCGTGAGCTTGGGTTCCTTGTCGAGGTCGAGCTTCAGCGGGCCGGTTCCGTCACCCAACGCTGCTCGCTCGGCATCCGCAAAGACAGCATCTTCATCGAGAGTCGTTCCGTTCTGACCCGCGATCAACCGGATCGAGTCATCGTTCGGGAGGCCCCCTGTGCCTGGCACTCTTCTTGCGTCGGTGATCTGGTAGTTCTCGTTCCAGTCCTCGTAATCATCGACGACGACCGTCTCCCAATGGGCGCTCACGGGGTCGAGTTCGAGTTCGTCGCGGGACGCCTCGATCAGGGGCATGATCACGTCGGGGTCCAGCGTGGATTCGATGTTGTCGGTATCGACGGTGATGTTGAGTGACCTCGCAAGATCCGCTGGCTCCACGACGAAGGTGGCCTCGTATTCGTCGTTCGTGAGCTCAACGCCCCGTCGAATGAGCGCCTCTGCTTCCCCGGCAGCAGTCTCGATCTGTTCGAGGGTGTGGCCAGGTGTCGACGTTGTCGTCGGGAGGCCGACCACTTCGATCGTTCCCGCGACGAGTGCGGTTTGAACGAGCTCTGTCGCGATCTCACGTTGGACCATCCTGCCGTCTGTCGGAGGGTCGATCACTGCTTGCTGGTTGACTATCTCGATCGATCCTTGGAACGCGGGATTCGGGATAGCTGCAACTTCCCACTCCCTGAACTTCTCCTCGAGGAGGTCGTAGTCGATCGTCGCTTCGACGGTGATCTCCGTGTCGGAGGTCCAGGCGGCGAACCAATCGGTGATCCCGTCCTTGTACTGGTCCATGGCTGCATCAAGTGCAGCGTCGTTGTCGAACGTCATGTCGACGTCCTGTGGTGCGATCGGGAACAGCACACCGTTGACCTCGACGGTCACGACATTCGAAAGGATCGCGTCGGTGTACTCATCGACCGCGGTCTCAGCCTCGGCCTGGGTGAGTCTGGCGACATCGACGCCTGAGATCGTTACGTTTCGTGCGACTTTTTCCGATGCCGCTGCGCTGTCGACGACATACACGGTCAGCGGCAGGAGGAGGATGAGAAGCGGCACGAGAATCAGCACGAAGAGTCGGGTTTTTGGGGTTGCCATCACTGTTC
>JBDLIR010000187.1:0-4768 GCA_039714815.1 Actinomycetota bacterium
ACGTACATCACGATCTCGTCAACGGTGTCGGAGTCCAGGAAGGAGCGTGCGACGTGTGCGCCTCCTTCGACCAGCACCGAGGTGAATCCACTGTTCGCCAGTTCGTCGCGTGCATGTATAACCGACACCGTGCCGTCGTCTCCCGGCTCCATGACGATCGGGTCTCTCCCCCACAGCTTCGCATCCGCAGGGAGTGCCTCGGATCCCTTCAGAACGACGGGGACGGGCTGTGGCCCATGGAACCCGTCCAGCCTGACGGTCAGCTCAGGGTCATCGGTGCGGAGCGTCCCTGCGCCGATGAGCACACCATCGTTGGCACCTCTCAGCCTGTGGGCGTCCTGTCGGGCTTCGGGTGACGTGATCCACTGTGACGTACCGTCGAGTGCAGCTACCTGGCCGTCGAGAGTGGCAGCCATCTTCAACGTCACGCGAGGTCTCCCGGTTCTGCGATGGTGGTAGTAGCCGGGGTCGTTCCGTTCGACGATGTCGGACAACCCCGAATCGATGACTTCAACGCCTGCAGCTCTCAGTGCGGCGATCCCCTGCCCGCTCACCCGGGCGTCCGGGTCCACCGTGCCGATGAACACACGGGTGATCCCAGCCTCGATGATGGCATCCGTGCATGGAGGAGTTCTTCCATGGTGGCTGCAGGGTTCGAGGGTCACCACCATGGTGTCGCCGGCGGTGTTGTCGAGGCCAACGAGTGCAAGACGTTCGGCGTGCGGTGATCCGGCGCGAACGTGAGCTGCTACGGAACGCACCGCACCATCGGGTGAGATGACGATGGCACCGACCCGTGGATTGGGATGCGGATACGTGTCGGCGGTCGCCTCCACTGCACGGCGCATCAACTTGTCCACGGCGGCACCGTCGAATGGATTGTCGACAGTGCGACGCATCAAGCGTCCCCTTTCTTCCATCCGGACTGTCACCGTCGGCCCCGGAGTTCCACCGGATCGGCCCCTAATGGGGTTCGCGGACTTTCACCGCCGGTCGGGAATTGCACCCTGCCCTGAAAGAGGTATGTATGGGGAAGATAGTACTTGGTACCTGGTATCTGGCACTCACACACCGATGACGGCGTTGAGTTCTCGAACAGCCTCACCGGGGTCGTCTGCGCGGAACACGGAGCTGCCCGCAACGAGGATGTTCGCACCTGCGTCCCTGGCCCTCGCAGCGTTGTCGCGAGTGATCCCGCCGTCGATCTGCACGTTGGTCGACAGTCCTCTCGCGTCTATCGCGGACCTGAGCGCCTCCAGTTTCGGTAGCGACGTTTCGATGAACGACTGGCCGCCGAAGCCGGGTTGCACGCTCATCACCAGAACCATCGATAGTCGGTCGAGATACGGCATCAAGGATTCGACCGGCGTTACCGGGTTCACCACGAGCCCGATATCGATTCCCATCGCATCCGCTTCGTCAAGTAAGGGAACCGGGTTGGGCACCGCCTCGATATGGGCCGTGACACCGTCGGCGCCCGCATCCTTGATCGAGCCGATGTACCGGAGGGGATCGGTGATCATCAAGTGGCAGTCGAGGTAGAGATCGGTGGCGGCCCGCAGCGATGCGATGACAGGCGGTCCGAGCGAGATGTTCGGCACGAAGTGGCCATCCATGACGTCGACGTGGAGCATCTGGATTTCGTCCGCCACTGCGTTGACGGCATCACCCAGCCTGGCGAAGTCGGCGGCGAGGATGGACGGCGCGATCTGTACGGTGTTGTGCATCGAGGTCGAGTCTAAAGGACGGCGCGTACACACCCGATGGATCGCCTGGCGCTAGCGGTCGAAGACAGCGATGAACATGCCGTCCGTTCCTGTCACGTGGGGCGCAAGGAGCGCACCGTCACCCATCACGGCTCCTGAGGTAGCGTGCGGGGCCCGTCCTCCAAGCCCCGCAACCACGTCCCTTGTTTCCTCAGGGAAGACGGTGCATACGCTGTACACGAGGCGTCCTCCATCGCGCACGAGTTCGAGCGCTCTGACCAGCAACGTGCGTTGGAGCGCGCCGTACTCGTGAGGCGTGTCGGGCTGGAGCCTGTGTCGGATCTCAGGTCGTCTGCGCAGCGTGCCGAGGCCGGTGCATGGGGCATCGAGCAATACCTTGTCGAACGCTCGTGCCCGAAACGGCGGTCTTCGTGCGTCGGCGAGCACCCACTCGATCTGAGGGAAGTCAGCAGACCGTTTCTTCGCAGATGTGAGGCGTCGCAGGTGAGTGTCACATCCAACGACGAGTCCACCCGGACCGGTCGCATCAGCGATGACTCGTGTTTTGCCTCCTGGTGCGGCAGCGAGATCCGCAACGATATCGCCGGGTTCGACGCCAAGGGAATTAGCCACGGCGACCGAGGCTGGGTCGATGACGTCGATCGACCCATCACGAGCGAGAGCCGCGATGGTGTCGTCGTGGGCGACATAGCGAGCGCCCGGGATGCCGGAGTCTCTGCCCCGCTCCAAGCCATCACGCGACCGTATCCCCGTTTCCGCTGCCTGGTTGGACGCCTCCATGAAGGACCGCGCTTCGTCACCGAACACTTCCTCGAGGCGTCGATACAGCCACTCGGGATACCCGAGGTATCCGTCCGCTGGGACAGGATCGTCAACCGAAGCTGCGACCGAGCGAAGGACGCCGTTGACGAAGCCTGCTGCCTTGTGTCTTCCCATCTCCCGAGCGGCGTCTACCGCGTAGGAGACCGCACTGTGGGGCGCACGGCGAAGGTGTCTGAGCTCAGCGGTTCCGATGCGAAGGACGGAGAGCACCTCGGGTTGTATCCGTTCGAGCTTGCGGGGGGTTGCCATCGCGATCGCCTCATCGATGGCACCCAGTTGCCGCAATGCCTCGTAGACGAGACGCTGGTATAGCCCGTGGTCAACCTTCGCCGTGACTTTGGCCTTCGCAACGAGAACGTTGCTGTAGGCGCCTTCGTGCAACACCCTGTGGAGCGTTTGGGCAGCAAGGGCACGTGTCGACAGCGACTCAGCCGGCATCTTCGACGAACGCGAGCGGCTCTCCCCTCCTGCCGTTCATCCAGTCCCGGGCATCCTGGGACTCTTTGCCAGGTGGCTGCACGACGAGCAGTTCGAGAGCACCGCCAGAGAAGCCCGCAAGGACGTTGCCGCCGATGACGGCGATCATCCCCTCGTCCATCTCGTCGGTCGAAGGTTGCGCTCGATGCACCTTGACGTCGCCGACCGCTGTGTGAATCCACGCACCCGGCCGGGGTGTGAATGCCCTGATCGAACGCTCCGCCTGCGACGGGTCCCACGATGGACGCAGCCTGGCCGAGTCCTTGGTCAACTTCGCTGCACGCGACGCCCCGGTTGAGAGCTGAGGCACGGGACGGCGCCGGTCGTTGAGATACTCGGGTGTGGCTCTGTCGACCAGGGCCGCACCGAGAAAGGCCAACCTGGCCGACAGGCTGCCCCCGGTCTCGTCCGGGGCGATCGGTGTCGCGATCTCGTCGAGAATCGGCCCTGTGTCGAGGCCCTCATCGATCTTCATGAGCGTGACGCCGGTCCTGACATCCCCTGCGGCTATGGCCCGTTCGACGGGTGCTGCACCTCTCCATCGCGGGAGCAGCGAGAAGTGCACGTTCAGAAGCCCGTACGGGACGAGACCGAGCACCTCTGGCGCCAGCAACCGGCCGTATGCGACGACCAGGCCGATCGTCGGACGGTATTCCTCGAGCACCGAAAGCAGTTCTTCCGACGTGGCGGGTTGTGCGACTTTGAAGCCGAACTGCCGCGCAGCAACCTTGACCGGAGACGAGACCTTCGATCCGCCCCGACCCGCTCTGCGGTCGGGTTGGGTGATCACGAGATCCACATCCTCTACATCTGCGAACGCCGTGAGACTCGGAATGGCAGCGGCGGGCGTACCGAGGAATACGCCCGACATCAAACGCCTCGCGATGGGCGAAGCGACTCTTCTCGCAGTTCCTTGAGGGCTTGCTTCTTCGTGCGCCCGCCGAGGTGGCTGAGGAGCAGCCGTCCTGAGAGATGATCGATCTCGTGCTGGAGCACGCGGCCCATCAACTCGTCGCCCTCGTACATGATCGGTTCACCCGCGAGGTCGACGCCCTCTGCCCGCGCGTAGTCGTACCTCTTGATATCCCAGTAGCGGCCAGGCACAGAAAGGCATCCCTCTTCGAACTTCCACTTGCCGGTGACTTCGACGATCGTCGGGTTCACCATGAGAAACGGCCCTTCGCCGATGTCTGCCACAAACACCCTCTTGGAGACACCGATCTGAGGTGCTGCGAGACCGACTCCGGGGGCTGCGTACATCGTTTCGAACAGGTCATCGGTGAGACGCTTGAGGTCGTCGTCGAACGACTCAACCGTCCTCGCCTTCAGGGCGAGAACGGGATCAGGGAACGTGCGAATCGGGTAGATAGCCATGGGGCATCAGCATACCGGCAACAGTTGACAGCCGACAGCCAACTGCTGACGGCTGACTGCTGACGGCTGATTTCTACAGATCCAATGGGTCGACGTCGATTCGGACGCGGGCTCCCTTGTCACGCAGCGTCGCGACGGCCTGTCTCAGGCCCACGCGCGCCTTCGAGAGGTCGGGTGCCTGGATGAGCCAACGGTCCCTGTCACGCATCGGTGCCGGGCCGAGCACGCGTGCATCATCGCCGACGGCCTTCACGATCGCATCGCCGACAGCCACCGAGCGGTCGATCTCGAGAGCGATCAGTTCGCCGTACGGCGGGAACAGCGATGCGCGGCGTTCGGTCATGAGGCTCTCGAGGAACGGCCCGGAA